>CADCQZ010000168.1 GCA_902803675.1 uncultured Eubacteriales bacterium | reverse complement strand
GCCATGGAACTGCATATTACCCGCAGCATGACGAACATGCTGCGCGCATACCCGGACGCGGACGAAAACCGGAAGGGAGAGTGACGGCGGATGCTGGACAGCTTTCTGGTGGCTTTCAACGCGGTGGGGCCGTTCCTGATCCTGCTGGGGATCGGATTCGGAGCCGTGCGGCTGAAGCTGACGGACCGGGATTTCATGAACCGGCTGAACAAACTGAACTACCGGCTGTTCTTTCCCTTCCTGATGTTCAACAACGTATACGGCGCGAAGCCGGAGAACATGCCGAGCCTGAAGCTGATGCTGACAGGATCCCTTTCCGTGATCCTGCTGGTGGTGCTGCTGGTGTTCCTCGTTCCGAAGTTCGTGAAGGAGAATCCCCGGCGGGGCGTGGTGATCCAGGGGGTCTTCCGCAGCAATTTCATCATCTACGGCATCCCGTTGACGACCTACGTGTTCGGCACGGAGAAAAGCTCGGTCTGCGGCATGATGATCCTGATCATGGTCTCAATCTTCAATATCGCCGGGGTGATCGTGCTGGAGATCTTCCGGGAGGGCGGAAGGGTTTCGATGAAGCCGCTGCTGCTGGGACTGGTGAAGAACCCGCTGCTGCAGGGCTGCGTTGCCGGACTGCTGTTCTACGTGCTGCAGATCCAGCTGCCGGCGTTTATCGCGTCGCCGGTGTCCTCCCTGGCCAGCCTGGCCACGACGCTGGCGCTGGTGGTGCTGGGGGCGAACCTGAAATTTGACGAGCTGAGGAAAAACGCCCGGACCGTCAGCGCCGTGCTGGTGATCCGGCTGATCCTGCTGCCGCTGCTGATGGTGCCCTTCGGATACCTGATCGGGCTGCGGGGCGTGGAACTGTTCCTGATCCTGATGATCTTCGGAACGCCGGTGGCGACCTCGTCCTATCCGATGGCCCAGAACATGGGCGGGGACGGGCAGCTGGCGGGTCAGCTGGTGTTCGTCAGCACCGTGGCGTCGCTGGGGACGATCTTCCTGTTTATCTTTACGATGTCGAGACTTGGGCTCCTGGCCTGAGCGCGGAATATGAAAACCGGCTGCCATTCGGCAGCCGGTTTTTATTCGTTGACAACGTTGCGGGCCCAGAAGTCCGAGCGGAGCATCAGCAGGCCGACGATGAGCTTTACGACGTCGATGAACTGTACGCAGAAATAGATCTTCAGGATATCCAGGTCCGTATAGCGGGTCAGGCAGAAGGCCAGCACCACCGTGACCGCCCAGGTGTAGGCCGCGTCGAACAGGAAGGTGACCAGGGTGCGGCCGCCGGAGCGGATCGTGAAGTAGGTGACGTGGGCGAAGGAATGGATCGGCAGGGCCAGGCCGGCGACGGTCAGCAGGCGGCGGGTCAGGTCCCGGACCTCCGGATCGACGTTGTAGAGCAGCGGGACCAGGGGCGAACAGAGGATCATGACGGCGCCGATGATCACGTGAATGACCTCGGTCAGGAAGATCAGCTTGCGGTCCACGTCCCGGGCTTCCTCCATCTCGCCCGCACCGAGCCGCTGGCCGACCATGATGGAGACGGCGCTGCCCATGGCGAACATGATAACGCAGAACAGGTTCCATGCAGTGCCGGTGATGTTCAGGGCGGTGACGGCGTTGAGCCCGCGGGAGGAATAGAACTGGTTGATAAAGGTCATGCCCAGGGACCAGAGGATCTCGTTGACGAGGAGGGGCAGACCCGTGCGGGTGATCTTTCCGGCGAGGCGCAGCGGGACGCGGAGGCTCCGGTAGGCGCCTTTCAGGAAGGGATATTTCCAGATATGCCGGTGGGCGTGGATCACGAGCACCAGCAGCTCCACATAGCGGGAGATTACCGTGGCGATGGCGGCGCCTTCCACCCCCAGCGCAGGCGCACCCAGGTGGCCGTAGATCAGCACCCAGTTCAGGCCCAGATTGGTGAGGATCGCGATGATGCCCGCCACCATGGGTGGGAAGGTCTGCCCGGCCTCCCGCAGGGTGCCGGAATAGGTCTGCACCAGCGCAAAGGGGATAAGTCCCCAGAGCATGACGCGCAGATAACCGTTGCTGAGGGAGCGGGTCAGTTCCAGGTCGCCGCCGTTGCTGTCCCCCTGCAGGAAGGAATGAATAAAGGAATCCCCGAAGAGCAGGTAGACCGAGATGGCGAGGACGGAAAGCAGCGCGGTGAAATACAGCGTAAAGCGGAAGGTATGGCGCAGGCCGTCCATATCGCAATAGCAGAAAAACTGCGCGCCGTAAATGCTGGCGCCGCTCAGGCCGCCGAAGGTGGCCAGCATATGGACCATCAGGATGGAATTAGCGATGGAGGCGGCGGAGATGGCCTCTTTTCCGAGGCTGCCGACCATGATGTTGTCCAGAAGGGAAACGAACGAAGAAATAAACTGCTGGACCAGGATCGGGATCAGCAGCGTGAGAACGCTCTTGTAGAAGGCTTTGTCGCCGATGAAACGGTTCTTCATAAATAGTCAAACCTCGTGAGGATGGTCAATGATCAGCTAAAGCTTGCTGAAACAGCAGCACGACACATTGTACAACGAAGTAGTTTAATGTCAAGGTGATTGAGATTTCTCCACGCGCTTCGCTTGGTCG
>CADCQZ010000167.1 GCA_902803675.1 uncultured Eubacteriales bacterium | reverse complement strand
CTTCGCCGGCGGAGCCCACGCCCCCGCCCAGGATGAGCATATCCGGCCGGAACATGTGGATCACGCTTCTAAGGCCGATGCACAGCTCATGGCAGTATTCCTCCAGGACGCGGATCATGTTCTCGTCCCCGGCGCGGACCCGCCGGAAGATCTCCCGGGCGGGGCAGCCGGCCTTTTTGGTCAGGGCGGAGGAGGAAGCGTACTGCTCAAAGCAGCCCCGGCCCCCGCAGGCACAGGGCAGGCCGTCGGCGTGGGTGATCATATGGCCCACTTCCCCGCCGGTGTTGTCGCTGCCCCGGTAGGGCTCGCCGTTGATCAGGAACGCGCCGCCGATGCCCGTGCCCAGGGCGATGTATACCACGTTGTTCTCATTGACGCACACGCCCACGGCGTGCTCGGCCCTCAGAGCGCCGGACACGTCGTTGTCCGCGATCACGGGGCAGCCCAGCTTGATCTCCATGATGGCCTCGAAGGGCACGCTGTCCCATTTGAGGTTGGAGGCGCTGATGAGGTGGGTGCGGGTGTTGACCGTCCCGGCGCAGGAGATGCCCACGGCGGAGATGGTGCTGCGGAAGCCGGACAGCGCCGTGATGATGGCGTTGGCCAGGGCGTCCGGATCGCCCTTGACCGAACCGATGGTGATCTGGTATACCACGCGGCCGCCGTCGCTCATCACGCAGCCCTTGACGGTGGTGCCGCCGATATCAAGCCCTAAAAAAAACACGTGACCTCCTTGAAGTGGCCGTTCAATTCTATATAACGGTGATATTATATCGGATAAATGACCGTTTTTCAAGGGATACCGTTGCATAAACAGCGCCGGTTTTGTTGCATAAACAGGCCTCATTCCCGGTTTGGACAGGGATCTTCTCCTCATCCGGGGGAGCGCCGGGCAGGCCCGGACACCGATGAGAAAAAGCGCGAAATAAGCTGAAACAGTGCGAAATAAGCAGAAATATGATGATAAACAGATAAAAACGGGGGAATTCGAGCTGTTCTGACATTAACTGACTTTGACTTTCCTTGACTTTTGATGTATCCTATACGCGTCAAAGGGAACAGCCCGGAGACGAAATGAAGTGAAATGTCATCAAAGGAGGTTTCAGATATGTATACCATGATCCCTTTCAACACCAGGAAACTGGCCAGGAGCTTTTTTAACGACGATCTTTTCCGCCCCTTCATGCAGATGAACGACTGGATGGGCATGAACGGTTTCAGGGTGGATATCCGTGAGCAGGACGGCGCCTACGTGCTGGACGCGGAGCTGCCCGGTGTGCCCGAGGACGCCATCAGCCTCACCGTGGAGGACGGCGTGATGACTGTCAGCGCCGATTACCGCAGCGAGAGCCGGGACGAGAAGACCTGCTACAGCGAGCGCCGCACCGGCCATGTGCAGCGGAGCTTCAGCCTGGAGAACATCGATGAGGAGCACATCTCGGCCGAGTACAAGGACGGTATCCTGAGGGTGACCATGCCCAAGGCGAAGCCTGAGGACAACAGCGGAAAGCGGCTGATCCCCATCAACGGACGCCTGACCGGCGGCACCGAGGCCCCCGCGGAGAAGAACGGGGATGCCTGAGGAGCCGAAATGAAAACCATATGACGTTGCCCGATAACCCGGGCCCGCGAAAGCGGGCCTGGCCTTCATTGCCGACAGGCTCTCACAGGGCTGCCGCGAAAGCATTTCGAACCGCGGCGGCCTTCTTTTTTTATCCGCCCGAACGGGGAAAAGCTTCCGGGGCGCGGGCCGGGCGCTCCGGCTCCCGGGGCCGTCAGCTTGACATAAAAAAGGGGTGATACTATACTTATATGGTTCATGGTAGAGGGGAAGTGGGCCCACCATGAACGCGGACACGGATCCGGTATCGGCCCGGGAGAAAAAAATTTCCGATCTCAGGGGCGGATGGAACAATTCCGCCCGATGGAACGTCTAATATGGTGACAGCCTGAAGGAGATCGTTTGACGATGAAGAGATTTTTGAGTTTGACAGCTTTGATCCTGGCGGTTCTGCTGCTTTCGGGCACGATGCCGCCGGTGAGGGATGCCCTGCCCGCAGCGCGGGCGGATCAGATCGCGGGCAAGACCGCGGCGGAGAGCGCCGGGACGCCCAAACCGACGAAGACCCCGAAGCCGACGAAGGCCCCGAAAGCGACTCAGGCGCCCACCGAAGCGCCCACGGAAGAGCCCAAGGCCACGAAGAGACCGAAGAAAACGGAGGCGCCCACGTTGGAGCCCGCCGAAACGCCCAAGCCGACGAAGACCCCGAAGCCGACGAAGACACCGAAAGCGACCCAGACGCCCAAGCCCACCAAAACGCCCAAAGCGACTGAAGGGCCCACCGATCCCGGCACGACCAAACTCGGGACCATCCGGCTGATCAAGGACAGCGTCAATCTCCGCGCGGCCCCCAACGGCGAGACCAGGACCCCCCATTCCGCCGACCGGCTGCCCAAGGGCATCGAGCTGCCCTATTACGCCCTGCCGGTGTCCAAGGGCGGGTATGACTGGATCTTCGTCAAGTACAAGGACATGTTCGGCTATATCCGGTCCGACTGCTATGAGATCCTCTCCGCTCCCAGCGTGACGGAGGGGCCGAAGGACAGTGACGAGCCCGCGAAGGAGCCGAAGACTTCCGGGGATCCCACTCCCGAGCCGATGATGACCGCCGTGCCCATCGAGGAGCACGAGGCCTGGACGGTGGACGAAGCCGACGCCATCCTGTTCGGCACCCTGGAGGAGATGATCTCGAAAGTCCGGGAGAAGGGCTGCGTCTATGTCAGCACCGAGGAAAAGGTGCTGGTGAAGGACTTCAGGCTCTTCCTGATGAACGAGGAGAAGGGACAGGGGATCTTTTTCCTGCCGGACGCCGAGGTGTTCAACAACGAGAAATACGATTATGAGGTGATCCTCTCCCGCTCGGAGGAGCTCAAGGACCGGATCAGCCAGCAGGATATCGACGAGGCGAAGAAGAAAGCCAGGGAAGACATCTGGTTCTGGGTGCTGAAGACCAAAAAGCCCAAGGTGACGCCCACCCCGACCCCGACGCCCTCGGTGACCCCCACCGCCGACCCCGATCCCACCAAGATCCCCCTGCCCACAGGCTCGGTCCAGCCGGGTATGGCCATCACCGTCAAGGCCAAGGGCGAGAAGCGGGGCGAGTGGACCAACAAGGTGCCCGGCTACACCCTCTCGGGCGGCAGTGACGATACGGCCTACGCCGTGCTGCTGTTCGACGAGGAGCTGACCAGGATCAGCGGCAGCACCTACCAGGAGACCCGCGAGGGCATCAGGAGCATCCGCTTCGCCCTGGTGGACGCGAAGACCAACGACATCCTGGACGTTTCCACCCGGCACACCCTGATGCTGGATTTCACCCAGCCGGAGCTGGAAGCCTACCCGGACGATGAGGTCGATTACCGGATCTGCGTGTTCGCCGAGGACAAGATCAGCGGCGTGGCCGCCGTGTCCGTGGACAGCGGCAAGACCTGGCAGAAATACGCGGGCGAGGAAGGGCTCTATGTCACCTTCAAGACCAGGACCGTGCTGCCCGCCGGCAGCATCATGGCCC
Organism: uncultured Eubacteriales bacterium; assembly: GCA_902803675.1. Next base: position 2,264 of record CADCQZ010000167.1, on the reverse strand, counting down.
GGGACGCCGCCGGCAACGTGACCGTGCTTGAGAGCAAGATCATCGCCGACAGGACCGGCGGCGGTGGCGGCGGAGGCGGCGGCAGCTATGTGGTGCGGCACGCCCAGCCCGGTGAGGGCAAGGACAAGAGCAAGACTGATCAGCAGCAGCGGGATCAGCGCCAGGCCACCTATCTGGGTTTCGCCCTGACGCTGCCGGAGGAAGAGGTCACCATGCTCACCCTGGCGGACGAGACCGTCAATCTCTACGTGACCGGGGAGGATCCGTCAGGCGCGGTCCACCTGATCCCCTTCACCGAGAGCCTGATCCGGCTGCCCCAGGAAGAGGATGAGGGACCGGACCTGGCGGAGAACGCGCTGATGCTGACGCTGGACCTGGACGGCGAGACGGGATGCGTGCTCCACTTCACCGGCGAGGAGAAGCTGCGCCTCAGGGAGAGCCGCCTTGACTGGCTCATCCTCAGGGCGGGGGAGAAGGCCCTGGTCATATCCACCGACGAGATCCTGGACGGCCTTGATTACGAGGCGCAGCGCCGGGAGGGCGTCAGCGAGACGGCCTTCGTTTACGAGATCTCCCTGGGCCTGGACGGTGTGGAGCCGGACGGCATGACCGTGACACTGGAGGGCCAGGCCTGGCAGCTGATGGCGGAGAGCACGTTCCTCATGCATGAGAAGGAAGTTTATATCGTGACAGACGGCCTGCTCCTGATCCCGAAGGCCGCGTGGCCGGAGAATGAGTATTCAGGGCAGATCCTTTACCCCCACGACGATACGATTTGGAGGACGGAAAGATGAAAAAGACAGCGTTGGCACTCGTGTTGATCCTGCTGGCGGGATGCGTTTTCCCGGCCCTGGCGGAGACCGCCTTTGACGGCGTGATCATCGCGTCGGACTCCGTGCCGGTGGAAGCGCCCTTCGGCGCGATGCTGGATAAGCTCTACGTGCGCGAGGGAGACATGATCTATGCCGGGGACCCCATCGTGGACCTGAGAGCCACGAAGGTATTCGCCCCCTGTGACGGCACCGTCGCGGCCTTCTTCGCCCAGGAGGGAGACACCCTGGACAACGTGAAGACCATCTACGGCGGCGTGGCCTATATCGAGCCCGTCCACCAGTATCAGGTGGCGGCCACCACGGAAAAGGCCTACAGCGCCTCGGAGACCAAGAAGGTCCATATCGGTGAGACGGTGTACCTGTCCTGCTCCCAGGACGGCAGCCACACGGGCCCCGCGATCATCAGCGCCGTGGGGGACGTGAACGAGGAGGGCAACACCGAGTACACCCTGGAGGTGACCGGGGGCGAGTTCTTCATCGGGGAGACCGTGGACATCTACCGCAGCCCGGACCTGACGAACACCACCCGTCTGGGCCGCGGCACCGTCAAGCAGCAGAAGCCCGTGGCGGTGGACGGCAGCGGCAGCCTGCTCAAGGCCCATGTGAAGCAGGGCGACAAGGTGCGCCGGGGCCAGCTGCTCTTTGAGACGGTGGAAGGCGTGCTGGCGGGGCTCTATCCCTCCAGCCTGAGGATCGTCAGCCCCATGGACGGCATCGTGTCCAAGGTGGGCGTGGAGCCCGGCGGCACCGTGTCCCAGGAGGCGGCCGTGGTCACGCTGTACCCCATCAGCGCCCTGGAGGCGGAGGTCACCGTGCCGGTGGCGGACATCAACAGCTTCAAAAAGGGCCAGAAGGCGATCGTGGAGCTGGACATCGGCGCCGACGACGTGCTGCGCTATGACGGTGAGGTGACCGGGGTCAGCTACATCGTCACCGGCGAGGGCAGGAACATGAACGTGAAGGCCTATGTGGCTTTCACCGCGGACGACAACGTGCGCGTGGGCATGCCGGTGATCATCTACGCCGTGCGCGCGGCGGAGAACACCGAGCCCGCGGAGCCGGCGGCTCCCGCGGACGCGGACGAACCCGGCGCGGCGGATCATGACTGAATAAGATACGGACGTCTTTTTGGACCGATCATAAGGAGATACGACGGATGAAGAGGTTTTTTGCGCTTTTCGTGTGCGCGGTGATGCTTCTGAGCGCCTGCGGGGCTTTGGCCGCCGAGGGCGACGTGACGATCAACATGACCGCGGAAAATGAGGAAAACAACGAGGAGATCTACTTCTACGGCGGCATGAACGCGGCCGTGGGCGATACCCTGTACCTGATGGACTATGCCGGCAGCGTGTACTCCGTGCGGCCCGGGGAAGGGGAACTGAAGCGGTACGCCAGGGAAGCCGCCGATGACGGCACCACCCTGACCCCCTG
>CADCQZ010000166.1 GCA_902803675.1 uncultured Eubacteriales bacterium | reverse complement strand
CGGTGAACATGCCCATGGGCATCTCCCGGATATCCCGGGCGATCCCCGCCGTCTCCGCGGCCTCCCAGGCGTCATCCATGGTGAGGTGGGGGGCGGAAATGGTGATGTTTGAGAAAATATCTCCCTGGAACAGCTGCCCGTTCTGGATCACCACGCCGATGTTTCGGCGCAGAGACCGGGGATCCAGGCTGTTCATGTCGTGCCGATCATAGAAGATCGCGCCGTTTTCCGGCTTTTCAAACCCCAGCAGCAGCCGCACCAAAGTGGATTTGCCGCAGCCTGTGCGCCCCACGATGGCTACATATTCCCCGGCCTTGATGTTCAGGGACAGGTCCCGCAGCACATAGGGGGTGTTTTCATCGTAGCGGAAGCTCACGTGGCTCACTTCGATGTGCCCGGTCAGCTTCCCGACGGCCTGCTTTTCTTCGGCGACCTCCGGTTCCGCCTTCAGGATGGGCTCCGCCATTTCCAGCACAGGCTTGACGGAGGCCGCGGAAATGGCGATGCCCGCCAGTGCGGAGAAAGCGCCCATCAACCGTCCGTACGCGGCGCTGAAGGCATAATACTGGCTCTCGGTCACCCCGGCCTTCACCGCCAGGTAATACATCAGGATGGTGCCAGCCAGGGAGAGCGCTGTGGTGAATACGCCGTTGAGCCTCAGGAACAGCGGCGGGTCGTATTGCAGCCGCGCCCTGTCGGCGTACAGCTTTCCCCATCGGGCGAACACCCGGTTTTCGGAGCCGGACAGACGGATCTTCTGTATCCCGCTCAGGATCGCGTAGTTCATATTGGTCTCTTCCGCTTCCAGACGCATCATTTTCCGGGTGACACGGATCTGTGCCAGGGAGGTGGCTACGCTCAGCGACACCGTCGCCAGAATGATCAGCACCGACGGCAGCACCAGCGCGCTTGCGAACCTGAAGATCTGAGAAATGTACATGAGCGACATGATGCTGCTCAGGCCCACGTTGAAGATGCTGTTGAACATCATGCCGCACAGGGAGCTGACGCTGGAAGCCCGCTCGGACATCTCGCCCGAAGAAAACCGGCGGAAAAAGCTCACCGGCAGGGACAGGATGCGCATCATCACCGAGGCTTCCACCGCCATGGAGGTCTTGACATTGATCCGTTCCATCAGAAGCGACCGCGCCAGGCCGATCATCCCGGAGGCGAAAGCGCCGGCCAGCAGGAACATGCCCATGCCCGCCATCAGATTCAGATTGCGGCTTTTGAGCACTTTCCCCGTCACCAGGTGATACACCCGGGGCTCGATCATCCCCAGCAGCGTCACCGCCAGGGTGACGAGCAGGATCAGTACCAGATCACCGTGGGAGAGGCTGTTTTTCATATACAGGATCAGATCGGGGACGCCCAGTTTTTTCATGGGCAGCGGCTGATAAAAGCATATCGCGTCCCGCGAGAACAGCGCGGCGGTCTTCCGGGTCACTTTCTTCTTTCTGCCGGTGGCCGGGTCCCGATACCAGTAGCCGGACACAGTGCCCGGCAGCAGGGCCACGGTGGCTCCCGATCCCTTCATGTATCCCAGCATGGGGCCGAAGGCGTCCCGCTGCCAGCCCTCCGTGAGCTCCACGTCGCGGACCATCAGCCCGGAGGGGCGCAGGGCGTATTCCAGCTGATCGCTCACCTCCCGGATATGATCCGGGATCTCAACGGGCTTCTGATGATAGTATTTCAGCACATCGTCAATGGCCTCATTGGCGATCAGCCGCTCATCCGCCAGCCGCCGCGCGTCCCATTTGTCCATGACCACGCCGGCCATGCGGAAAAAGGAATCCTCCAGCATGTGCCGGTCGCTTTCCATGCGCTGTTTGATCTGCTCATCGAGCCATCCCACGCTGTCCTCTCCCTCCAGTCAAAAACAGTGTTTCATCGCCGCGGTCGGCGTCAGGGGCCCCGCCTGCCTTACACGCTCGAACCCCGAAGACCGGTCACTCGCTGACGACCAGTCCCGCGTACGCGCCGCCTTTGGCGAGCAGCTCTTCATGCGTGCCGCGCTCCACGACGCGCCCCTTGTCCAGCACGATGATCTCGTCGCAGTCCCGGATGGTGCTCAGGCGGTGGGCCACCACCACGCAGGTGATGCCCCGTTCCCGCACGGCCTTGACCAGCTCGTATTCGGTCTTGGCGTCCAGCGCGCTGGTGGCCTCATCCAGTATGATCACGGAGGGATCCTGTGCCAGGACCCGGGCGATCTCCAGCCGCTGCCGCTGCCCGCCGGACAGATCCCTGCCGTTTTCCGTCAGCTTGCCCTGATATCCGCCCGGACGCTTCAGGATATCATCATGGATCTGGGCGTCCCGGGCCGCCAGGACCACGTCAAAATCCGTGATGGTGTCGTCCCACATGCGGATGTTGTTCGCGATGCTGTCCTCGAACAGGATGATGTCCTGATCGACGACCGCGACGGAGCCGGTAAATACGCTGCGGTTGATCCCGGTGATCGGTTTCCCGTCGAACAGGATCTCGCCG
>CADCQZ010000165.1 GCA_902803675.1 uncultured Eubacteriales bacterium | reverse complement strand
TGAAAAGGTGAGGGAGGTGCTGCGCTTCCGCCGGGATAATCCCGTGCTGCACACCGGCTTCGTGCATCTTCTGTGCCCGGACGCGGACACCCTGAAGATCATCCGCGCCTTCGAGAACGGGAAGGACGTTTTCGGGGATCCGCAGGAGGACACGAACCTCACCGTGACCATTCGGCGCTGAGCTCCTGATATAACAAAACACCGCGTGCTTTTGATACGGCGCGCGGTGTTTTTGTATGTCGGGATCTTTTTACAGCGGCAGTTCCTCCAAACTGTATATGGGCATTATCACGGCCTCATCCGTCCCCTTCCCCAGGAAGGTGCCCTCCAGCAGCCGGCGCAGGGCGTCATCGTCGGTGTACATGGTGATGCCCACGGTGTCATCCCCGTCGGCGTTCACTTCGGTGCGGGCCGCCGCGGCCCTGATCAGAGCCCCGTTCTCCACGGTGTACGCGTCGATCGTCATGGCCGGGCCGCCCATGGCGGCGTACAGGCAGGGCCGGCCCTCATAACTGAACATGATCTGGAAGAAATTGTCCCCGCCCATGACGCCCAGGTGCCTGACCTGCCCGCCGGTAAAGGTGAACACGTCCGCCTGTTCCAGGCCGTAGATGCTGGTGACGATCAATTCCGGGGTGCCGTCAAGGTCGATGTCCCCGAGGCTGAAGTTTTCCCAGACGCCGTACTCGTCCCGGTCCGCGAACGTGTCATTGAACAGCGGATCCACCGGTTGTATATAGTCCCTGTATTCCCCGGACGCGGTGAAGGCCCTGTACGCCGTCCGCCAGTCTTCATTCGCGGCCGCGCCGCCGAAGACCGCGTCCACGAAGGCCTGCCATCCGCCGCAGGCCATGATATCGCTCAGGGTGAACATTTTGATCTCCTCGGCCCCGGCGCCGCTCCGGGTCATATCGAACAGGGCCTGGTCGGCGGTGTGCTTTTTGATGATGGGCTCGTCCAGCCAGGTGTAGGGGTCGTCGTCGGTCACGTACTGTTCCGTGTACACCGGGCTGTAGATCACTTCCCTGTCATTGACGGTGTAGTAGTACAGGTCGTAATAGCCCATGTTGCCGTCAAAGCACGTCAGCCCGGGATAGTTCGAGCCCGGCCAGCACATCAGGATGCTGTCCCTGAACCCGGCGTTCCCGAGGTACACGATCCGGCCGTTCCTTATGCCGTACACGTAGTTGGTCCTGCCGGCCATGTAATCCACGCCGTTGGAGATGATGATCTCCGGCACCCCGTCCCCGTCCATGTCGTGGAGGCAGAAGGCGACCGCCATGTCGCCGGTGGTGGAGGTGTCGTACTCCTGGCCGTAGCTGAGGTACCGCGCGTTCATCACCAGATCCTCATACAGCCGGGACCAGTCCGCGCCGCCTGACGGGGACGAGACGCCCGCGGAACTGTCGGAGGCTGTGCCGGTGCCGGGCGCGCCCCGGCCCGTACCGTCATCCGAAGATCCTGTGCCCGGCGCGCTCTGTCCGGTGCCCGTGTCGGCGGCGAAGAACTTCACCTCCGAGATGCACACGTCATTGGGGAATTTGGAGCCCTTGTAGATCTCCCGGATCAGGAACCGCACGGCCGTAACGCCTTCGTGCGGCCCCAGGTCCACTCTGGTCCAGTCCCTGCGGGCGGTGTCGTCCGGCAGCTGCACCTGGACCGGGTCGGCAAAGCCGTTCGTCCCGGCGTACTGAAAATCGACCGTCATGCTTTTCACCCGGCAGTTGCGGGTATACTGGTCCAGGCCGCTGGTGATCCGCCAGAAGCCGTTCTTGATCCACAGCGTGCCGATGTCGGCGGGATCCCTGAAATAGAAATAAACATACTCCTGCCCCAGGGGCGTGGTCTTCACGGAAAACTGGAAGGACGTGGCCGCGTCCCCGTCGATCATCCTCTGGGGCGTATAGGCGCCGGGGTCCTTTCCCACGATCCAGCTGGTGGCGTCCACGCTTTGGACGGGCACCTCGGTCTCCGCGGCGGCGAAGCCGGTCAGGATCAGGAGCGCGAGCAGGATCAGGGCTGTTTTTTTCATGAGCACCTCCGTGTATCGTGCCGTCACCGCGGCCTTTTAGAGGATTATACACCCTCAAAGCGCCCGGAAAGTGTTTTTTCAAAAAAATATCTGATATTCCCTTTTTGTGTGACAGTACTGTGACAGTCCCTGTGCTACCATATGCGCGTGACCGGGAGGAAAGACGGTCACGGCACTCAAAAAGAGACTAAAGACCTTAAGCAAGGAGGATAAAAACCATGATGAAGAAACTGATAGCCCTGATGCTGGTGCTGATGAGCGCGCTGACCATGTGCTTCAGCGTCGCGGGTGCGGAAAACCTGGGCACCAAGACCATGTATGTGTACACTGAGAACCTGGGGACCCTGAACGTGCGCCGGGATCCCATCGTCAAGAACGGCAACGTGATCGGCGAACTGGAATACGGCGCCAAGGTGACCGTGCTGGTGATCCCGATGGTGAACGCGGACTGGACAGCGATCCGGTACTCCAAGGGCAATGACGGCGTCGGCTATGTGATGACCCGTTTCCTGAGCGCTACCAAGCCCGACATGTCCAAGAAGGAAGCGCAGCAGAAACAGCACCTGGCGGACCTGGAAGAGCTGAACCGGCAGATCGCCACCTTCAAGCCCCTGGACAGGAAACTGAAGCTGATCACCGTGCCTCCCCGCACCTCCGGCTGGATGAACTTCCGTAAGGGCCCGGGCGTGGCCTCCGAGAGGATCGCGAGCTTCCCTGACGGGCGGGCGCTGACGGCCATCGGCGAGACCGCGAAATGGTACCAGGTGATCGACGACGCCACGGGACAGACCGGCTATGTGAGCAAGCTGTACGTGAACGTGGTGGGCAT
>CADCQZ010000164.1 GCA_902803675.1 uncultured Eubacteriales bacterium | reverse complement strand
GCTGATGCTGTGCGGCGCGGGTTATCCCGGCAGATGCACCCTGAAAGATGATGAGCGGAAGGTGGTTTTTTCCGTCACCTGGCGGAATGATCCCGTCTATCAGGTCACGACGAAGAAGGAACTGGAAAGCCTGATCGGGAAACTCGTCAAAAAGGATACGGATCGGTTCATCCTGGTGATGGGCAAAACGCTGTACGCCTCAATGAGCAAGGATGATTTCGGCCCCTTCAAATCGATACTCGGGCGGCATTGCATAGCCAGTGACGAGCAGACCGCGTTTGATGCCCTGCATATCCTGAAAGTCACGTCATATTCGAGAATGAAGAACGCGAAATATGTGACGACGATGGATGAGGCTGCGGCGTATATCCGCAGCATGGCGGAAAGAGAAGCGGAGTCCATGCACATTTTTTGCAGCAGCAAGTCTCTTTATGAGAAACTGCGAGCTGAGATAACGTGGGATGGTGTGACTCTGACGAGGCAGGACGCTTTGCTGCAAGACTGCGGTGCCCGTCGGTTCAGCAGTCATTGCCATGCCGATACCCGGCATATCGGATATTCCCGTGTGTGGTATTATAATGGATATCATATAGCCAAAGCCGTAGAGAAAGGCGACGAAAAGCTGCTGTCGGATAAGGAACTGAGAACGCTTGCGGCTGCACGAAAACTGGTAAACAGCCTCGATACTTCAAAGTATAAGTCAGGCAACGCTGTGACGAAGAAAGCCGCGGCGATCGTCGACGCGCTGGCACGGATGACAGAATATAAAGCCGGGAACCTGCTGCCCGGGGAGGTAGACTGCGCCTGCGGTCCTCTCCTGTATGGGGAGGCTGACTGTGACGGGTATTCCGACGCGTTTTACCTGTGCGCGTCTCTTGCCGGGCTCAACGTCCGCTACTCTTGCGGACCGCAGCATATGTGGAACATGGTAAAGACGGGCGGGAAATGGTATTTCGTGGACGCGACCTGGTGTGACGCGGGCACACAGGCTGAATTTTCATATTTCATGTTCGGCAGGGACAGGGCGTCGAGATCGCATGTGTATTTTGAGGATATCATCCCCGCTCTGGCGAAAAAAACGGACCCGAAACTGATCCCCTGAAACAGGCCAAGGAGGGCCTCGAATGAGATACCGGTACTTTATATTATTCCTTCTGGCGCTCGTGTGCCTCGTGGGCGCCGTCACCGTTTCCGCCGCGGAAAAGAAGAGCTACGACGTCACGTCGGTCAGCCAGCTGGAGAAAGCGTTCACGGACGCGAAAAAGAATAAGCTCACCGCTTTCACCGTGACCATGTCGGAGAAACTTTACGATGCCATGATGGCGGATGACCAGTACGCGCTCCAGCGGGAGATGATGCTGTGCGGCACGGACCGGCCGGGATCCTATACCTATTATTCGTCGAGCCGCCGCTTTGAGTTCAGCGTGACCTGGACGGATGGCCCCGCTTATACCGCCGATACGAAGAGCGGCCTGAAGGACGCGGTCCAAAAGGCGGTCAAAAAGGGGATCACCCGGTACACTCTCGTCCTGGGCAGGAAGCTCTATGCCGCCATGTCGGCGGACGATTTCGCCGCGTATTATACACTGCTGGGTTCCCTGTGCGTGTCCCGGCAGAGCTTTACCTATTACAGCGCGCTTCACGTGATCCGGGTGACGGATGTCATCGTCCCCTCCTCCGGGAAATACGTGACCACGCTGGATGAGGCGAAGGAATTCATCCGGAAGATGTCCGGAAAGGAAATGAAGGAATACTGCATCTTCTGCGGCCCTTCCCTGTACGATAAGCTCCTGAAGGAAAAGGTATCCGGTTTCGGGGCGAAGATCACCCGGTTCAGCTCCCTGATGAACTACAACGGCGTGTTCGACTGGCACTACCGGTATAACGACTCTTACCATTATATCGCTCCCTATGATCTTACATACTATCCGGGATACCGGATCCTGAACGCAGTATCTGCCGGGAGAGAGGCCTCCCTTGACGGCATGGACAAACGCGCCCTGAAAGCGGCCAGGAAGATCGTGGACGGGCTCGATACGTCAAAGTATCTGAGCGGTACGAAGGCCTCCCAAAAGGCGGCGGCCATCGCGGAGGCGCTGGCGGTCGGGACGGTGTACAGGATCGTGGACGCGGCCGATTATGACGACTGTGCCTGGGGGCCTCTTTTGTACGGCGAGGCCAACTGTGACGGATATTCCGACGCCTTTTACCTGTGCGCGGGCCTGGCCGGGCTGAACGCCCGCATGATGCAGGGCTACGCCCTTGACCCCGATGACGGCTCCGACGCGACCCATGTGTGGAATCTGCTGAAGACCGGAGGAAAATGGTATCTGCTGGATGTGACCTGGTGCGACTCGGATCCGGAGAACAGGGATTACGTGCAGATAAGGTTCAGCAATTTCCTTCTGGGCACCGACCGGATCAAAAAGGAGTACGGATATTTTAAGGATACCGTGCCGGAGCTGGCCGCGAAGACGCTCGACAGCCTGATGCCCTGGCCCGTCTACCGGTGCAAAGACTTTGAAGATATCCGTTCGGCCCTTCAGGCGGCTGTCAAAGGAAAGCAGGCCCAGGCCCTGATCCGTTACACGGGAGCGGCATCCATGAACGAGGCATACGAGACGGCGAAGGCGTTTTTGACCCGACAGAACAGGATATCCCGCTGGGCGGTCTCCTGGAGCGGCGGGCAGATGGTGATGCAGGTCAAGCTGACCTTCCGGTGAGTATTTTCATTTCCATATCAAGGAAATTTATTAAACCTTTATTAAACCGATTGACGAGGGCATGAAAAGAGGGTATGATACCTCTGTCTGTTCAACCAGATAAATTATTTGGAGGTATGTGTCATGAAAAAACTGCTTGCTGTCCTTCTGATCCTCTGCATGGCTTTCTCCGTGGCCGCGATGGCCGAAGAAGAAGCTGCCCCCGCCATCAAGCTGGGCCAGGTGGTGTATGCCGCGCACGGCACCCACTGCTTTGCCGTGATCACCGCCGTGGTGCAGGGCGATGTCATCTGCCTGGCGAAGATCGACGAGTTCCAGTTCATGGGCAACCGTGAGGACGTGGCCGCCATCGGCGTTCCCAATGCCGATCTGGAGAGCGAGAACTTCAACGTGAAGGACGAGAACGGCGCCATCAAGAGCGTGCTGGGCTCCAAGAGGGTCAACAGCGACCTGTACAGCCTGAACATGCAGCGCGCCGGCTCCACCGTGCAGATCGCCGCGAACTATGACGCCATCGAGGCCTATGTGGTCGGCAAGACCATCGCGGATCTGGAAGCGGAAGTCGCTCCCTACACCGATGAGAACAAGGCCGAGTACGCCGATGCCATCGCGGGCGCTACCCTGACCGACAGCGTGAACTACGTCCGCGGCATCATCGAAGCTGCGAAGGCCGCTCACGCCCAGTATGCCGGCACCCATGGCGGCAACACCGGCACCTACACCCTGTGGAACACCACCGGCGAAGACATCGTCGGCATCTACATGACCGACCTGGACAGCGGCTGGCAGAGCGTCAACTACTGCGCCGGTTCCCCCCTGCACACCCTGGGCGCCGAGGATGACAACAACCCCTTCATCATCACCCGCACCGTGACCGAAGCGGAAGTTGACAATCATATGCGCATCTGGGCGGAGACCGCCAGCGGCCTGATCATCGAGTTCCCCGGCGAGTCCGAGCACACCGGTCTGTCCATCGAGACCGCGAACATCGAGTTCGCGAATCCCGACACCATCACCGGCCCCACCCAGATCCGCTGGTTCGCTCCCGAAAGGTAATTTTTTCCGATATCGATCCCAAGGGCTGCCGCTGTCAAGCGGCAGCCCTTCCTTTGTAGAGGAGCTTTGTGCTCAAATGCGATATCCGGGCGGATCTCAAGGCGCTGCGCGCCCGGCACACGATCGTCAACCATATCTTTGTAAGGCACATGGAGGCCCTGGGATATGATGTGTGCCTGACCGAAGAAAAACGGGAAGGGGAGGAGTGAACCTCCGCGCCTTAAAAGGCACGGCCGTCGTTTGAGCGCGCCGTAAAAAAGCCCCCTCGCGCTTCGGGCCGTCGGCCCAAAGGGAGGGGACGTGGGAAAGCGGCTTAAAGAGCCGGCTTATTTTTTGTGGTGGCTGAGGAAATGCTTCAGGTCGTTCATGGCCTTGGCGAGCACCCCGGGCTCGGGCAGCATCACGATGCGGAAACGGAGATCCTCGTGCCAGTCGAATCCGCTGCCCGGGATCACCAGCACATGGTACTCGTGCAGGAATTTCATGGCAAAGTCCTCGTCGTTCTCAAAGTCGTACATGTCCGTGTCGATCTTCGGGAACAGGTAGAAGGCCGCGCGGCTGGGCTCATAGGAGACGCCCTCGATCAGGTCCAGGCCCGCCATGGTCGCCCGGCGCTGCTCGTACAGCCGTCCGCCCGGCACCACCATGTCATGGGTGCTCTCGCTGTCCACCAGAGCCGCCGGGATCACCAGCTGTGTCAGGGCGTTCCCGCACAGGCGCATGCTCGCCAGCTTCATCACGCCGTTCTTCACCCCGTCCAGTTCGCCCCGCGGGCCGCTGAACACCATCCATCCGCACCGGAAACCGCAGATGATGTGGCTCTTGCTCAGGCCGTTGAAGGTGATGCAGGGCAGGTCCGGCGCCAGGGCGCTGAGGGATTCATGTCTGAGCCCGTCCATCACCAGCCGGTCGTAGATCTCGTCCGCCAGGAGCACCAGATGGTTCTCACGCGCGATCTGGGTGATCTCAAGGAGCACCTCCCGGCTGTATACGGCGCCCGTGGGGTTGTTGGGATTGATCACCAGCAGCGCCCGCGTCTTGTTCGACACCTTCGAGCGGATGTCCTCCACGTCCGGGTTCCAGTGGTTTTCCGGATCACAACGGTAGAACACCGGCTTGCCGCCGCACAGATACGCGTTATTGCTCCACAGGGAGTAGCAGGGGGAGGGCATCAGGATCTCATCCCCGGTGGACACCAGGGCGCTCATGGCCATCTGTGCCGCTTCGCTCACTCCGTTGCAGATGAACACGTCACTGGGCAGGATGGCGCTCAGCCCCCGTCCGATGTGGTAGGTGCAGATCACGTTCCGCGCGTCCGCCATGCCCCGCACGTCGCAGTAGGGCACCGCCTCGTCGATGTGCAGCGCCAGCGCCTGCCGCACGGAATTGGGCAGCTGGAACCCGAACCGCCCCGGATTGCCGGTATTGAGCTTGAGCACGCTGGTGCCCTCGCTCTCCATCCGCAGCGCCTCCTGGTACAGCGGGCCCCGGATATCGGAATGCACGTATGTCAGCCTGTCGGAACACGGTATCATAAGTTTTGACCTCGTATGGAAAGATTCCTGCGCTGCCGCAGTGAATGGAAGATAGCATATCTGAGGATAAAAGTCAATTTATGTTAAATAATTTATCCCTGGATCGATGCTTTCCGGCCGCGCATCAGCTTTGCCTGCGCTCCACGAACCAGCGCCCCAGGCGGCACCCGTTCACCGAGGCGCTGCGCTCAAAGAACAGATAACTCTGTTTCCCGCCGATCCAGACGGTGTACCGGTCTCCCTGCCCGCCCGCGCGCAGGGCCGGGGCGGGTCGGATGTCGCTCACCCGGTCGATGGGGTACTCCCGTCCGTCCTCCCAGACGATGGTGCGGGGCAGCATGCGGCCGTCCTCGCCGAAACGGACGAAGACCGGCACATAGACCTTGACGGCCCCGTCCGCGCTCATTCCTCATCCGCCCCGCTTTCATCTTCCGCGTCCGCCTTCCTCAGGCCCTTGGGAGTGAAACGCCGCCTGGCGTCCTCCTTGGCGGTGATGTAGGCGGTCATGATGGCGTTGAAAAAGGCGTCCTTGTCCTCCTGAGTGAGCTCTCCGCCGGTGAACAGGGCGTTGTTCATGTCCAGGAGCCGGGCGGCTTCCCGGGCGCCTTTGGCGCCGAAACGCTCCCGGGCCAGTTCGATGTTCTCTTCCCGGACACGGCCCTCGTCCGGGTCGACGGCATCCTCGTTCGTCAGGTAGGCGACGGTCACATCAAGGGCCGCGGCGATCCGGCGCGTCACGTGCGGCCTGGGCACGGAGGCGCCGTTCTCGTAGGCGAATATGGAGCGGCGGGTCACGCCGGCCTTCTCGGCCAGCTCCGTCTGGTTCAGCCCGGCGGCCTGCCGGGCCCTCCGGAGCTTTTCGCTGAAAGCTGTCATTACGGCCTCCTGTGAGAAATATTTTTTATAAAACTTCCCACTTTGCCTTGAAAATTCCCCTTGCAAGCCCTATAATACGGGAAAAGTGAGAAGCTTTATTCAGTATACTTCCCATTTTAAGATTTGTCAAGCGTTTCGGAGGGGACCGCTATGGGCAGGGAAGATATCATCCTTCACAGTGACCTGAACTGTTTCTACGCCAGCGTGGAGATGAATGAGAAGCCGGCGCTGCGGGAAAAGCTCATGGCGGTGTGCGGGTCCACGGAGAACCGGCACGGCATCGTGCTCACGGCGAATTATCCGGCCAAGAGGCGGGGAGTGAAGACCGGGATGGCCAACTGGCAGGCCCGGCAGGTGTGCCCGGAGCTGGTGATGGTGGAGCCCCACTATGATCTTTACCTGCGCTACAGCGCTGTCGTCCGGGACATTTACCGCCGTTACGCGGACAGGATCGAGCCCTTCGGCATGGACGAGAACTGGATATCCATCCCCTGCTCCGGGGGCCTTGAGACGGACGGGCGCCGTCTGGCGGAAAGGATCCGCCGGGCGGTCAGGGAGGAGACGGGCCTGACGGTGAGCATCGGCGTATCCTTCAACAAGATCTTCGCCAAGCTGGGCAGCGACATGAAAAAGCCCGACGCGGTCACGGTGGTGAGCCGGGAGGATTTTCGGGAGAAGACCTGGGGCCTGCCGCTGTCCGATCTGCTGTATGCGGGCCCGGCGACCACACGCAAAATGGCTCTGTACGGGATATACACCATCGGCGACCTGGCCACGGCGGACCCGGCGCTCATCAAGTACAAGCTGGGCAAAAACGGCCTGATGCTCCGCCAGTTCGCCAACGGTGAGGACGTGTCCCCGGTGATGCCGGACGGGTTCGAGCCGCCGATCAAATCCGTGGGGCACGGTACCACCTGCGTGCGGGATCTGACCTGCCCGGCGGAAGTGTGGCAGGTGATCTACGAGATGGCGCAGGACGTGGGACACCGCCTGCGCCGGCACGGCTGCGCGGC
>CADCQZ010000163.1 GCA_902803675.1 uncultured Eubacteriales bacterium | reverse complement strand
ATCTGGTGCAGTGGCTGGACTATGTCCACGGGACCCGCGGCGATATGGACATGAAGCTCGCGCGCCATCTCCAGGAACGGGGCTGCCGGGACCTGGCGGTGCTGCCCGGGCTCGAGTATGACAAAACGGACCGCGGCCTGGTGATCAGAAAGTACACGGGAAAGGACGCGGTCCTCAGGATCCGGAGCGAGTACGGCGGGGTCCCGGTGGCGGAGATCGCGCCCTCCGCTTTCGCGTCGAGCCTGACCCTGAAGGAGATCGTCATCTCGGGCGGGATCAGGGCCATCGGCGCTTCGGCCTTCGAGGGCTGCGCGGCGCTGACAAAAGCGGTCATCGAAAACGGCGTGGAGGAGATCGGGGAGGACGCGTTCAAAAACTGCCGCGGCCTCATCTCGCTCACCCTGCCGGGGAGCCTTAAGTCGATCGGGCGCTTTTTGGACGGGTGCGGGAAGCTCGCTTCCGTTGTGATCGGCCCGGGCACGAACGAGATCGGGGACTGGGCATTTTACGGCTGTTCCTCTCTTCGGGAGGTGGTGATCCCGGACAGCGTGACCGCCATCGGATACGCCGCGTTCAAGTTCTGTAAAAGCCTTCAGAGCCTTGCGCTTCCCGGCAGCGTGACGCGTATCGACTCGGACGCGTTCAGCTTCTCCGGCCTGAAAGCGGTGACGGTCCCGGCAGGGGTGGCACTGCTGAGCGAATGCGCTTTTAAAGGCTGCGCCGGGCTGGGATCTGTGACCTTTGAGGACGGCGTCCGTGAGATCGGGTACCTCACGTTCCTGGACTGTGAAAAGCTTCGGTCGGTGACCATACCCGGGAGCGTGGAGAAGATCGCGGAGAACGTGTTCTCCCTGTCCCCGCCCCCTGTGGATGAAATGATCCTTCCCGAGGACATGACGGATGAGGAGCTGGAGCCAAAGGGATACATCCCTTACAGATCCGTCACGATCACCTGCCCCGAAGGATCTTACGCGCACCGGTACTGTATGGAAAAGGGGATCCCCGTAGTGTTCCGGGGAACTTAAGGGAAACGCGCCGCTCTCTACGCAGCGTAGGTTGCCTTGACATGTGGGCCATGGTACCCTTCCGGCCGTGAGGAGGATCGACACCATGACTTTTACGCCCATCGACCTTGAGACCTGGCCCCGGGCCCAGATGTTCCATTACTTCAGCCGGATGGCCCCCACCGGATACTCCCTGACCGTCCCGGTGGATGTGACCGGCCTGCGGGCCGCCCTGAAAGCGCGGGGACTGAAGTTTTTCCCCACCTACCTGTGGCTGGTCACCAAATGCCTGAGCGAACAGCCGGAATTCACCACCGCCGTGCGGGACGGCGTCCTGGGGACCTATGACAGCCTCACCCCGCTCTATGCCGCCTTCCACGAGGACGATCACACCTTTTCCCTGATGTGGACGGAATTCGACGAGGACCTTGAGGTGTTCCATCGCAGGTACCTGGAAGACAAGGCCCGCTGGGGCTTTGGGCACGGCGTGCTGTGCCGGAGCGGCCTCCCGCCGGAGAACGCCTACACCGTATCGGCGCTCCCCTGGGTGAGCTTTGAGCATTTCGCCGTGCACTCCTACGACTGCAAGCCCTATTATTTTCCCTCCGTGGAGGCGGGCAAGATCGTGGAGGAAGGCGGCCGGGAAAAACTGCCCCTGAGCCTCACGTGCCACCACGCGGCCACCGACGGCTGGCATGTGCAAAAGTTCCTTTCCCGGCTCGATGAGCAGATCGCGGCGCTGAAAGGATGAACGATCCCCGAGGAAAAAGGAAGAGCGGCGGGCCTTTTCGCGCCTGCCGCTCTTCCTTTTTTTTCTTTTTGGTTTACTCGATGCGGAGGATCTTGTCGAAGCCGGTGACGGCGAACACTTCCGACACGATCCTGTTGGGGCTGCGGATCAGCACGCCGCCGCGGCCCTGGAGGGCTTTCCGGGCCTTGAGGATCACGCGCAGGCCAGCGGAGGAGATGTACTCCAGGTCCTTAAGGTCCAGGACGAGCGCGTCGACGGCGGGGCAGTTCTTGTCAAGGAAGCTGTCCAGCTCGGGAGCGCTGAGGGTGTCGAGGCGGCCGGTCAGGGAAACGGTCAGGGTATT
>CADCQZ010000162.1 GCA_902803675.1 uncultured Eubacteriales bacterium | reverse complement strand
TGCTCGAGCCGATCATGCACGTGGAAGTGTTCGTGCCGGATGAGTACATGGGCGACATCATGGGCGACATGAACAAGCGCCGCGGCAGGATCATGGGCATGGACCAGATTGACGGTCTCCAGAGGGTCACCGCCGAAGCGCCTATGGCCGAAATGTTCAAGTACGCGACGGATCTGCGCTCCATGACCCAGGCCAGGGGCTCCTTCACCATGCGCTTTGAGCGCTACGAGGAAGTGCCCGGCGACGTGGCCAAGAAGATCATCGAGAACGCTCAGACCGACGAGGACGAGGACGAGTGATCTCATCGATCCCAATAACACAGCGGGCTGCCTGAAAAGGCAGCCCGTTTTTATTTCGTTCATCCGTCCGTTTGATAAGGAAAACAGGGATGGTATCCCTACAGCCCCTCCAGCAGGCTGGTCTGGCTGCTTTCGGGCAGGTCCTTCAGACAGCCCTGCTGCTGGAGCAGCTCCGTGACAGCACTGGACACCTTGGCCCGGCGCGTCAGATCCTCCAGGGACAGGAAGGGGGTCTCCCGGGCCTCCACGATGCTCTTGGCCGCGCTTTCGCCCAGGCCGCCCATGGAGATGAAGGGCACCAGCAGGTGGGTGTCATCCACGGGCTGGAAGCGGCTCACGTGGCTGTGGTACAGGTCCACCGGCAGGAAACGGAAGCCGCGCAGCATCATCTCCAGCACCATCTGCATGGCCACCACCTGGTTCTGCTCCTTCGCGGTGGCGTCCTTGTTGCCCTCCACCAGCTCTTCGCATTCCCTGAGCTTGTTCCGGGCGCTCTTCACGTCCTGGAAGATCATGGTGCAGGCGTCGAACCCGTCGCCGCGGATGGTGAAGTAGGCCGCGTAGTAGGCCAGGGGCCGGTATACCTTGTACCAGGCCACCCGCAGGGCCATGGTCACGTAGGCTACGGCGTGGCCCTTGGGGAACATGTATTTGATCTTCCGGCAGGACTCCATCATCCATTCCGGCACGTTGTGGGCGTGCATGGCTTCCTCCATGGCGGGCTTGAGGCCCTTGCCCTTGCGGACGGATTCCATGATGTCGAAACTCATTTTCGCTTCCACGCCCATTTTCATCAGCTGGTTCATGATGTCATCCCGGGTGCAGAAGCAATCGCTCAGGGTGGCGATGCCCTGGTCGATGATGTCCTTGGTGTTGCCCAGCCACACGTTCGTGCCGTGGGACAGGCCGGAGATGCGCACCAGCTCCTGCATGGTGCTGGGCCGGGTGTCGTCCAGCAGCTGGCGCACGAAGCCCGTGCCGAACTCGGGCACGCCGTAGGTGCCCGTGCTGCAGCCCAGCTCCTCGCTGGTGATGCCCAGGGCTTCCGGGCTCTGGAACAGGCTCATCACCTTTTTGTCGTCCAGGGGGATGTCCAGGTACGGCACGCCCGTCAGCTCCTCCAGGAGGTGGAGCATGGTGGGGTCGTCGTGGCCCAGGATGTCCAGTTTGACCAGGATGTCGTGCATGGAGTTGAAATCGAAATGGGTGGTGACGATGTCGCTCTCCATGTCGTCCGCCGGGTGCTGGATGCCCGTGAACTGGTAGATCTCATATCCCTTGGGCACCACCACCATGCCGGCGGGGTGCTGGCCCGTGGTGCGCTTCACGCCCACGCAGCCGTTGGCCAGGCGGCGCTTTTCCGCTTCGGTCACGGTGAGGTTCCGCTCTTCCAGGTACTTGAGCACGAAACCGTAGGCGGTCTTCTCCGCCAGGGTGCCGATGGTGCCGGCCCGGAACACGTTGTCCGATCCGAACAGCTCCTTGACGTACTGATGAGCGGTGGGCTGGTACTCGCCGGAGAAGTTCAGGTCGATGTCCGGCACCTTGTCGCCCTTGAAGCCCAGGAACACCTCGAAGGGGATGTCATACCCGTCCTTGCGCAGGGGATTCCCGCAGACGGGGCAGTTCTTGTCGGGAAGGTCCACCCCGATGGTGAATTCCTTCGGGATGTCGAAATAGCCCTTATGGCAGGTGGGGCACTGGTAATGGGGCGGCAGGGGGTTCACCTCGGTGATGCCGCACATGAAGGCCACGACGGATGATCCCACGGATCCGCGGCTGCCCACCACGTAGTGGTCCCGCAGGGATTTCTGCACCAGCTTGTTGGCGATGGAGTACAGCGTGGCGTAGCCGTAGCCGATGATGGCGCCCAGCTCCTTGTCGATGCGCTTTTTGACCAGCTCGGGCAGGTCATCGCCGTACAGCTCCCGGGCCCGCGACCAGGTCATATTGGTGATGTCGCCCTCGGCCTCTTCCCAGTAGGGCGAGAAAGTGGTCTTTCCCTCCGGGTGGATGGGGTAGAGGGTGATATCGCCGATCCGGGATGCGATGAGCTTCGGATCATCCAGCACCACCTTGCGGCAGGTCTCCTCACCCAGGTAGCTGAATTCCTCCAGCATCTCTTCGGTGGTCTTCAGGTACAGGGGCGGCTGGTGCTCCGCGTCGTCAAAGCCCTGGCCGGCCTGGATGATGGCCCGGAACACGGCGTCCTCGGGATCGATGAAATGCACGTCCCCCGTGGCGCACACGGGCAGGCCCAGCTCCTTTCCCAGGGCGACGATCTTCCGGTTGTTGTCCCGGAGCTCATCCTCGTTCTCCGCCTGGCCGTCCCGCAGCAGGAAAGCGTTGTTGCCCAGGGGCTGGATCTCCAGGTAGTCGTAGAACCGGGCGATCTTTTTGAGCTGGTCGTCCCCGGCGCCCCGCAGGATGGCGTCGTACAGTTCGCCCGCGGCGCAGGCGGACCCCACCAGCAGCCCTCCCCGGTGCTTCTGCAGCACGCTTCTGGGGATCAGCGGCTTGCGGTGGAAATACTTGAGGTGGCTCTCGCTCACCAGCCGGTTCAGGTTTTCCAGGCCCTCCCGGTCCCGGGCCAGGAGCACCACGTGGTAGCTGGTGCCCAGGGTGGGGGCGTCGGACATGCGGTTCAGGTCATCCAGGGTCTCGCAGCCCTTTTTGGCGGCCTCCTCCAGCATCAGGCTCAGGCATTTGGCCGTGGCTTCCGCGTCGTTGACGGCCCGGTGAGCGCCCTTGAGGGACACGTGCAGGTGCTTGCACAGGCTGCCCAGCCGGTAGGATTTCAGGTCGGGATAGATCCGCCTGGCCATGGACAGGGTGTCGATCCGGGCGCCGTTCCATTCCCGGCCCAGGCGCTTGAGCTCAAAGGACAGGATGCCGCAGTCGAAAGACGCGTTGTGGGCGGCGATGGGGCAGTCCCCGATGAATTCCATCAGCCGGGGAAGGGCCTCCTTCGCCGTGGGGCTGCCCCGGAGCATCTGGGTGGAGATGTGGGTGATGTCGGTGACCTTCTGGGGCACGTCCATCTCCGGATCCACGAAGAGATTGAGCCGGTCCTCCACCACGCCGTCCCGGATGCGCACAGCGCCGATCTCGATGATCCGGGCCTTGCGCACGTTGAGCCCGGTGGTCTCGAGATCCAGCACCACCATGGGATCCTTCAGGCTCCGGCCGCCGGGATTCAGGACGATGTCGTCATCGAAGGTCATGTAGCCTTCCATGCCGGGGATCAGCTTGATGCCGTTCTTTTTCGCGGCGCCGAAAGCTTCCGGAAAGGCCTGCAGCACGCCGTGGTCCGTGACCGCCACGGCGCTGTGTCCCCATTTGGCGGCCCGGGCGATGAGCTTTTCCGGAGCGGTGATGCCGTCCATATTGCTCATATTGGTGTGCATGTGCAGCTCGATGCGCTTTTCCGGGGCGTTGTCCATGCGCTCCGGCCAGGTATCCGCCGTCACGTCCCTCACCATCATCACCCGGTCCCGGGCGAAATCGTCGTATTTGATCTCTCCCCGGATCAAAAGGGCCTTTCCGGGCTGGAAATGCTTATAAAACTCATCCACCGCCTGGCGTTCCGCTTCGGTGAGGGGCACCTTGCTCACCGGTTCCGTTTCCTCGCCGTACACTTTCTCACGGTACCGGGTAAAGACCTTGCAGCAAAGAGTGCCGGTGTAGTCCGTCAGGTCAAAGGTGAACAGGGCCGTCTCGCCGCCCGACACGTCCCGCCGCTCGCAGGTGAGCACCACGCCGTGCACCACGGCGGTGCCGTTCTCCGCGTCCAGTTCGCCGATGGGCCGGGGCTCCTCGCCGATCTTGCGGCCCTTGATCCTGTCATCGGTCTTCTTTTTCACGGGCGTCAGGGTCACGCCCTTGGCCTCGTTCTCCGCCATGCGCTTTTTCAGGAGCACTTCCTGGCGTTCCCGCTCCGCGGTGATCTCCTTCAGGCGTTTTTCGGCGTCGCCGCTCACCCGCAGGGTCACGTTCTCGTCCAGCTTGAACACGCCCTTGACGGCCTCCCGCAGCTTTTCCTCCGCGCCCTGTTCCTTCAGGTAGCGCAGAGCGAAAGCGTCGGGCACCTCCAGGTACAGCCTTCCGCCCTCGCTGATCCAGCGCATGTCGAACTCCCAGCTGCGCACGGAGGGGAACTGGCGCAGCAGGTACTGGTTGATGGGCAGGGCATAGCGGTCCGGATCCTTAAGGAAAGCGTCCTTCAGGTCCGGTGAGGTGATCCTCAGGGAACACTTCATCTGCGGGAACTCCCGGCGCAGGATCTCCTTGACCTTCAGGAAGCTCTTTTCCGTGATCAGGGTCTGGGATTCCAGGGAAAAATATGCCCGGTTCTCCTTTTTGGAGTACCGCACGCTCTCAAGGCGCAGTTTGTCCCGGGTCTCCGGCGCCGCGGCCGCGATCAGGTCGAACAGTTCATCGATCCCGCTCATCCAGGAACCTCCTGACCCGGGCGATGAATTTTTCCGCCACGTCCCCTGTCAGCTTCTCGCGGTACTCGCCGCCGATATACAGCGCGCCGCAGTCCACGCCGCCGCACAGGGCCACGTCCGCTCCCCGCGCTTCGCCCGGGCCGTTGACCACGCAGCCCATGACGGCGACGGTGATATCTCTTTTTTCATCCCGGAAGGCTTCCTCCACCCGGGCGGCGATGGCCGCCGTGTCCAGGCGGGTCCGCCCGCAGGTGGGGCAGGCGATCAGCCTGAAGCCGCCCCGCAGGCCCAGAGCCTTGAGGATGCTGATCCCCAGCGGCGCTTCCAGGGCCGGGTCCCCCGTCAGGGATACCCTGATCGTGTCCCCGATGCCGTCCAGCAGCAGCGCGCCGATGCCGATGGCGGATCTGATGCTGCCCTCGCCGGGCAGGCCCGCTTCCGTCATGCCCACGTGCAGGGGATAGCTGCACATCTTCGCCATGCGGCGGTAGGCGTCCACGGTGGTCCTCAGATCCGTGGACTTGAGCGAGATCACGATATCCTCAAAGCCCCGTTTCTCCAGGATCCGCACATGCCTCAGGGCGGATTCCACCATGCCCTCGGCGGTCACGCCGCCGTGAGCGTTCAGGATATCCTTTTCCAGGGAGCCGGAGTTCACGCCGATCCGGATGGGCGTCCCGTGGGCCTTGCAGCAGTCCACCACCCGCTCCACTTCGCTCTCGCTGCCGATATTGCCCGGATTGATCCTCAGCGCGGCAAACCCGTTCTCCACCGCCGCCACCGCCAGGCGGGCGTCGAAGTGGATGTCCGCGCTCAGGGGCCCCGGGGCGTCCTCCTGGTATTTTCTGAGGTGGGGCACGCATTTTTCGTCGAATACGGATACCCGCACCAGGTCGCATCCGCTCTCGAACAGGCGGGCGATCTGCGCGCCGGTGGCTTCACAGTCCCGGGTATCGGTATTGGTCATGCTCTGCACGGAGATCTTCGCGCCTCCGCCGATCACAAGGGGACCGCATTTCACAGCCCTGGTCATAAATGTCATTCCTCCCTCAGGCAGGTCAGAAAAGGTTCAATATGTCGCGGTACGTGAGCACCAGGAAAAGCCCGAATAAAAGCACGTAGCCTCCCAGATGGATGTAGGTCTCCACTTTCCGGTTCACGGGGCGCCTCATGATCCCCTCGAACAAAAGGAACAGGATGCGGGACCCGTCCAGCCCGGGGATGGGCAGCAGGTTCATCAGCCCCAGATTGACCGATATCAGGATCAGCAGGCTGATGTAGGCCCAGAAACCGTTGGCCTGAGTCTCCTCGGTGACCAGCTGGATGATGCGGATGGGCCCGCCCGTTTCCTCGATCCCCTCGCCGGTGGTGACCAGCCGCTTGAGAGCGCCCAGGATCGCGCCGCCGGCCTCGACACAGTAGCCCGCGCTCAGCTGCAGCGCCCTGAAGGGGCCGACGGGGCTGTACACGTACCGGGCCTCCACCTGGTAGACGATGCCCACGGCCATGCCCTTGAGCTCATCGGACCAGCGGGGCGTCAGTTCCAGGTCTTCCTCCGTGCCGCCGCGGCTGACGGTGACATCCACCGGGGCGTCCCCTTCCTGCCAGCCGGCGATGGCTCTGCTCAGGGCCGTCTTCCCGTTTTCGTCAAGCCCCTCCGCCTTTTCCCCATTCACTTTGATGACGATATCGCCGCCGCGCATGCCCGCCTCCCAGGCAGGGCCGCCCTCGTTGACCTGGCTGATCACGGCCCGGCCGTAGGCCACATCGGTGGCCTCGCCCGTGAAGGCGAAATACCCGAAGGCCACGATCAGGGCCAGAAGGAAGTTCATCCCCGGGCCCATGAACACGGTGACGATCCTTTTCCACACGGGGAAACGGGTCATGGCCCTTTCGTCGTCCTTTTCTTCCGCGTCGGGGTCGTCCTCGCCGTAAAAGGCGCAGTAGCCGCCCGCGGGGATCGCCCGCAACACGAAGTTCGTACCGGTCTTCGCGCTCTTTTTTTCCAGGATCCTGGGGCCGAAGCCGATGGCGAATTCCCTCACCGGGATGCCGGTCAGCCGGGCGCCCAGGAAGTGCCCGCCCTCATGAACGATGATCAGGATGCCCAGCAGCAGCAGGGCCAGGAGAACATACAGGATGGTCATATTCGCTCCTTATCTCAGCAATTCGGCAGCGGCGCGCCGCGCTTTTTCGTCCGCTTCATGGATGTCCGACGCGTCACGGACCGGGCAGGCGGGCACGCGCTCCATCGTTTCTCTCACCACGGGGTAGATCTGTCCGAAGGCGATCCGTTGATCCAGGAAAGCGGCCACGGCGGTCTCGTTGGCCGCGTTCATCACTGTAGGCGCTGTCCCGCCCTCACTGATGGCCCGGCGGGCCAGGGCGATGGCGGGGAAGCGGTCGTTATCCGGCTCCTCGAAGGTCAACTGTCCCAGGGCGGTCAGGTCCAGGGGCGGGGTGAAGGTGGGGAGCCTCTCGGGATACGCCATGGCGAACAGGATCGGCAGTTTCATGTCCGGGATGCCCATCTGGGCGATCACGGCCCCGTCCTTGTAGCGCACGGCGGAGTGGACGATGCTCTGGGGATGGACCAGCACCCGGATCCTTTCCTGGGGGATATCAAACAGCCAGCGGGCCTCGATGATCTCCAGGCCCTTGTTGAACATGGTGGCGCTGTCCACGGTGATCTTGGCGCCCATGCTCCAGTTGGGATGGCCCAGGGCTTCCTCCACGGTCGCGGTGAGCATCTTTTCTTTCGGCCAGGTCCTGAAGGGCCCTCCGGAGGCTGTCAGGAGGATCTCATCCACGTCGTTCCCTTCCCGGCCCAGCATGGACTGGAAGATGGCGCTGTGCTCGCTGTCCACGGGCAGGAGCCGGCCTCCGGCCAGGCCGCCGAACAGGCGCATCACGATCTCGCCGCCGGCCACCAGGCTCTCCTTGTTGGCCAGGAGCACTCTTTTGCCCGCCCGGCCCGCGGCGATCACCGCGTCCATCCCGGCGATGCCCACCACCGCGGCGAGCACCGTATCGCAGAGCGGATACTCCGCCGCGGCGATGAGGCCCCGGGGCCCGAAGGCCCAGTCGCAGATGTGCCTGACATCCTCGGGCAGAGGGACTTCGCCCCCGGTCAGCACCGCGAGCTTCGGGCGGTATTTTCTCACCAGGCGGAAGAGCTCATCGGCCTGGGAATGGGCCGTGAGCACGGCCGGACTGAAACGGTCCGGATAATGATCGATCATGGAAAGGGCCTGCGTCCCGATGGAACCGGTGCAGCCCAGGACAGCTATCTCATGCATGCGGAGCCCCCGTTGTTTTACTGGGGGATATACCCCCATATACAGCATAGCAGGATTGCTTTTCAACGTCAATAGCGACCCTCCGGCAGCGCTGCCCCGCGGGGGCCCGGGGGGAGTCTTCCGCGGCGGATCTGCCGGAGAGAAACGTGAAGGGCTGCCCCGCGGGGCAGCCCTCAAAGGATATCGGTCGAATGGGATCACATGCCCATGATATTCATCAGCACTTTGTTGAAATCCTTTGACGCGGTCATCAGCCCGGTCAGCTCGGCGGCGGGATCGGACGCTCCTTTGAGCCGGAGCATGATCTTGTCCGCCAGGAGCCGGTCCTCCGCGGTGAGCAGCTGCTCCCGGCGCTCGCACCGGCTCGCTTCCATGTCCAGTCCCAGGGGCATCGACGCGGTGTCCTGAGCGTGCAGACGGATCACGGCGTTGGCGCTGCGCTCCAGGCTCTGCGCGAAGCTCTCCGGCTGGACCGGCCGCTTCGTAAGGCCGATCACCGTCAGGCTGCCGCCCTCCTTGAGCTTTCTGGCCGACCCGAAGAAGCGTCTCAGGCGCCCCAGGGCGGGAGCGCCCACGCTGTCGCCGTTGGAGGCTATGCGGCCCTGCAGCACACAGTTTTCCGCCAGCTGGTCGATGGAGTCCACGATCAGCACCGCGTCCCCCTGCTTTTCCGCCTCCCGCCGGGCCCTCTCCAGGGCGATATCCGCGCTGCGGATCACCTGCTCGGGCAGCGTGTCGCAGGGAAGGTACAGATTCTCGCCGTCTTCTGCGGCCTTGATCTCGGCCAGGTCTTCAGGTCGCCCGCCCACGTGGATCGTGTTCACCACGGCCCGGGGTTTGGCCGCCCGGACTGCCCGGACCAGGTTCTTCCTGAAGGCTTCGGCGTGTTCGTCATCCGGCAGGGATATCAGCGCGCGCTGGCCGAAGCCGATGGGGCACATCAGGTCGATGGCGGTGTTCAGGGGATCGTACTGATCCGGCTCGGACAGCGTGATCCTTTCGGCGGGATACTCGGGCGTCAGGTCGTCAAAGGAGAGGCGCTGGGCCGTCTCCTCCGGGGGCAGCCCGTTGATCTTCGTGATATACAACAGGGCACAGTAGCGTTCCCCGTCCTTGCCGGGCCGGGTCTTGCCCTCGATCACATCCCCGGTGCGCAGGCTGAACCTGCGGATCTGGGCGTTGGATACATAGACATCGCCCCGGTTGTTCTTGCCGCTGCCGGAACGCAGGAAGCCGAAACCGTCGGGATGGATCTCCAGCACACCGCTGCCGTCGCCGCAGTCGCCGGCGGCCAGGAGCTCGGCCACCGTGGCCCCGGAATAGTCGTTCACGCCGGATGCCTCGGGGGCTTCCCTCGCCGGCCTGTCCTCATCGGGCATCGGCCGCTCGTACCTGCCCGCGCTCACGTTCCTGCCGGAAACGTAACCTCCCTCCTGGGGAGCCTGCCCCTGGCGGGAAGCTTCAAGAGCCGCTTTTTCCTGGGCGATGTATCCGCTCTTCTGGGAGGAAGCCCAGCCGCTCTTGCCGGAGTAGGAGCTCTGAGCCTGATACGCCCGGGGATTGTGCCATGTGCGGCTGCCCTCCAGGTTGAAAGCCGGGGCCTTGCTGGAGATGCTGGACAGGGTGCTCGTGCCGGGCTCCTTCGCCTTGGGAACAGGCGCGGCTGCCGGTGTGGGCCGGCTGTAATAGGAAGTGGTGTCATCCTCTTCCTCGTCGTCGCTGATGATGGACGCGACCTTATATACGCGGGGCTTCTCCGGAGGAGGCGCGCTCGCTTTATCGGCTTCGCTCAGCAGATCGATGATCGTCTGCTTCACGGAGCCGACAGGCAGCTTGATGCCGCGTTCTTTCGCCAAAGATCTGAGCTCGGATACGGTCATTTCCGTATATCGATCCATGACAAAATCCCCCCATGCTCTATCGAAAAACCTTACGGCTTTTTTGCAGGATGCCGCCGGACAGGCAGCAGGCTGATGTACATCAGTAAAGTAATGATATCAGATTTATCTGTAATTTTCAATCACTTTTCAGGTAATATTTCCGCTTTTTCCTAAACAAAATATGTCGCTTTTTTTGCGTCCGGCCCTGACCTGTTCCGGACGCCGCCCATCTTTTTCCTGTTGCGTGCCCGGCCGAAAATCATGTATAATGTAGGCGGGAATACCCGGGCCCTTACCGATCGCCCGGGAACGGAAAAAATGATCAAATCGATCGATGAAAGGGAGCTGAAAACGATGATCACCTGGAAGAATCCCGATTGTTTCCCTGCCTGGGGCAGGCTCGCAGCACTCAAGGACCGTGTGGACCTCGCCGGGGCCATGACGGGGGAGAACGGCGCGCTTCGTGTCGCGAAATACGCGGTGCCCATGGCGGCCGGCCTGAAGTATCACTACGCGGCCAAACAGGTGGATGACGAAGTGCTCGCGGCGCTGCAGGCCCTGGCGGACGAGATGCAGCTCAGGGAGAAGTACGAGGCGCTGCTGAGCGGCGAGGTGATCAATACCGGTGAAAAACGGCTGGTGCTCCATCAGCTGACCCGCGGTCAGCTGTGCGGCGCCGTCACGGCGGACGGCGTGGACAAGCGTGAGTTCTATGAGGCGCAGCGGCTCAAGGCGGCCGAGTTCGCGCTCAGGGTGCACCGGGGCGAGATCACCAACGCCGCGGGCGAGAAATTCACCACCGTGGTGCAGATCGGCATCGGCGGCAGCGACCTGGGGCCCCGGGCCATGTATCTGGCCCTGGAAAACTGGGCGCGCCGGAACGGCTGCTTCAAAATGGAAGCCCGGTTCATCAGCAACGTGGACCCGGATGACGCGGCCGCCGTGCTCAAGTCCATCGACCTGAGCCGCTCCCTGTTCGTGCTGGTGAGCAAGTCCGGCACCACCCTGGAAACGCTGACCAACGAGTCTTTCGTGAAGGAAGCCCTTCAGAAAGCCGGTCTGGATCCGGCGAAGCATATGGTCGCCGTCACCAGCGAGACCTCTCCCCTGGCCCACAGCAGCGATTATCTGGCCGCTTTCTTCATGGACGATTATATCGGCGGCCGTTATTCCTCCTGCTCCTGCGTCGGCGGCGTTGTGCTGAGCCTCGCCTTCGGCCCGGATGTGTTCGCCCGTTTCCTGAACGGTGCCGCCGCGGAAGATCAATTGGCCGCCAATCCCGACCCCCTGCAGAATCCGGACATGCTGGACGCCCTGATCGGCGTATATGAGCGGAACATCCTCGGCTGCCCGGCAACCGCCGTCCTTCCCTATTCTCAGGCGCTCAGCCGTTTCCCGGCCCATCTGCAGCAGCTGGACATGGAATCCAACGGCAAATCCGTCAACCGTTTCGGTGAGAAAGTGGATTATGTCACCGGCCCCGTTATTTTCGGCGAGCCCGGAACCAACGGCCAGCATTCTTTTTATCAGCTCCTGCATCAGGGTACGGACATCGTTCCGCTGCAGTTTGTGGGCTTCCGCAGCAGCCAGTGCGGCGTGGACGTTGACATTCAGGGCACGACCAGCCAGCAGAAGCTCTGCGCCAACGTTGCCGCCCAGATCATGGCATTCGCCTGCGGAAAAGACGACGAAAACCCCAACAAGGCCTTTGCCGGCGGGCGTCCTTCCAGCATCATCATCGGCGATGCGCTGACCCCCGAATCCCTCGGCGCCCTGCTTGCCCATTTTGAAAACAAGGTCATGTTCCAGGGCTTCCT
>CADCQZ010000161.1 GCA_902803675.1 uncultured Eubacteriales bacterium | reverse complement strand
TCCCGCGCGAGCCTGAGGCAGCGGTAAACGTGATAATTGCTGGATACCAGGGCCGTCTTTTTCCCGCCCTCCCGGGCGTCGATGATGGCTTTGGAAAACGCCAGGTTCTCTTTCGTGGTGGCGGACCTATCCTCCGGGATGATGCGGTCCTCCGGGATCCCGTGAGCGACCAGGTATCCCTTCATGGCCGCGGCCTCGCTGATCTTCTCGTCGGGGCCCTGCCCGCCGCTGGGGATGATGACGGGCTTTTTTCCATGCTTGACACATTTTTCATAGATCCTGACAGCCTTGTCTACCCGGCCGGACAACAGCTTCGTCAGCCTTTCCCCGCCGGCGAGGCCGCAGCCGTGGATGATCACGTAATCGAAGTTCATCCGGTGGGGCATGATCTGGATGAAGACGGAATAAATGACGAAGCTCAGGATGAGGGAGCTGAAATAAAACACCGTGACGGAGATGAGCATCACCCACAGATCGCCCCTTCCCAGGGTGATGACCCCGGCCATGGAGAGCACATAGACCACCGTGGCGATCTCGCCGACGGCCACCGCGATGCCCAGGCCAAGGGACAGCAGATGGGCCGGGCACAGGGACTCTTTCCGGATCATCACGATGCCGTTCACGATCAGCAGGACCGGCGCGAGGAATAGCATCAGGACCGTCATCAGGAAGCTGACCAATAAGAAGATGATGCCGCCGTCATGCCCGAACAGGCCGGCGGTGAAGATCATCGTGACCATGAGGGCGGCCATAAGCAGGATGCTGTTCAGGTACCTTTGGGGCCGGAATACCGTGAACAGGATCGTCAGGATCCATATCCCCGCGAAGACGGGAAATACCGCGTGGACGTTTTCGAGCATCTCATCGATCATGTTATGCCTCCCCGGGATCTAAATACATTTTGTTCGAAACCACTCCGCGGCGTTTCACCGCCGCAGGGCCCGGTCACGAGAACAGGCCGTTCGCTTCCAGCCAGTCCACGGACTTTTTCAGGGCTTCCGCGGTCTTGGTCTCCAGGACGCAGCGGGCGTTCCTTTCCCGGGCCAGGGCGATCCTTGCCTTAAGATCGACGGCGCCGTCGCCCAGGGCCAGATGGTCTCTCGGCGGGATATCGGTGCCGTCGTGGATGTGGAAGTGGATGAGCCGGTCCCCGTGCTCCAGGATGAAGGGCACATCCCTTTCCCCGGTGGCCTTCGAGTGCCCGATGTCCCAGGTGAGGCCGAATACCGGGCTTTCCAGGAGGCATTCCACGGCTCTCTTTTCGTGATCCCGGAAACCGTCGGTGTTTTCTATAACGATCATCACATCGCTGCCGCCGATCCAGTCATCGGCAAGGCCGCGGAAGGTCTTCACGTTCCGCATATAGGTGTCAAAGTCCCGCGCGTAAAGATCCACCTTGCGGTCCGGCAGGGTGATGTGGACACCGTGGGCCATATGCATGTTCAGTGTCAGCGCCTGGCGGGGATCGCCGAACCGGTCCCGGAGGACGGTCAGCTCATTCGCCGCCTCTATGGACCGGCGCACGGTCTCAAGATACGCCTGCCTCACCAGCGGGTTGAGATCCGCGATGTCCAGGTTCTCATCCAGATGGATGGTGAAATAGATCCCGTTCTCCGAGCCGGCCCTGAGGAGTTCTTCGGTGTTGCTGAGGAGATCCAGCTGATACTCGGGGAAGTTCATGTTCAGCTCGATGAACCGGAGCCCCAGACGGGCGCACAGGCGGATGTTGTCCATCAGGGTCCGGTTCTCGATCAGGGTGGGCATGCCGTACTGCATCCGGTTCACCTCTTTGCGGCCATGAAGTCATGGCGTGTCAGCTGGAGTTGCAGACATTTCCAGTCCTCATCAAGGATGGTGTAATGTTCCGCGGCCTCCTCGGGGGAGAGGGTGAAGCCGGCGGACAGGTAACACCGGTACGCCCGGGGATTGTTCTCGAACACGCCCAGCGTGATCTTCTCCGCCTTCAGGATCTCAAAAGCGTACCTGACGGCCAGCTCCAGCATCTCCCGGCCCAGGCCCTGTCCGCGCCTGCGTTTGTCCACGATAATGAAGCCGAAGCGGACGACGCTCTTTTTTTCATCCGTGAAACGCATGATCATGTGCCCGGCCGGGCCCGTTTCGTCAAAGGCGGTCATCTCAAAAAAACTGTCGGATCCGTCAAAGGACCGGTAATACCTGTCAAGATCCTCCCCGGTGATGGGAAAGCGGTCGAACCTGTCGGCGCTCCACTGCCGGAAGGCTCTT
>CADCQZ010000160.1 GCA_902803675.1 uncultured Eubacteriales bacterium | reverse complement strand
TGACAGCGAATACACCCTCACCCTCAAGCGGGACGGCGAGATCTACGCCGTCAAGCAGCGCTCGGGAGACGGCCAGGTGCGCTTCGCCATCCATCCGCTGAAG
Source organism: uncultured Eubacteriales bacterium (assembly GCA_902803675.1). Next base: position 8,270 of record CADCQZ010000160.1, on the reverse strand, counting down.
GAGGGCCGCTATACCCTGGACACCACCGTGCGGGACGGGGACGGCAGAACGGTCACCGTCACCTCCGGAGCGGACATCGTGCCGGACGGCAGGGGCGGATATGAGCTGAAGAACATCACGGAGCATGAGCCTGAGGTGCTCTCCGAGGAGATCGGGATCGATCTTGACGACACCGTCTATGTGGGCATCCCCCACAAAGCGCTCGTCACCGTATCCCCCGAGGGGGCGGAGCCCGCGATCAAATGGGCCAGCTCCGATCCGGACGTGATCGAAGTGGATGAGTTCGGCGGTATCACGGTGCTCAAAGACGGCTATGCCGTCATCACCGCCACCGCCCTGGACCATACCGGCGTCACCGCTTCCCGGGAAGTGCGGGCCGTGACCGAGACCCTGAGCGTCGGGGATCTCCCGGATGAGATCCGTCCCGGCGACAGCTTTCCTCTCCGGGTCAAAAGCGGCACCGGCACCGGATACGTGTACAGGTTCTCATCCACCGATCCCGGCATCCTGACCGTCGAGAACGGCGTGCTCACGGCGAAAAAGACGGGCACCGCCGCGGTGATCGTCCGGGCGGAGGATAAAGACCTTGAGATCAGCGTGCCCGTGACGGTGCTGGAATGCCTGCACCGGGACGGGGAGTGGCGCGTCGACTCGGAAGCGACCTGTGTGCGGCCCGGGCAGGAGAGCTTCCACTGCGCCGTCTGCGGCCAGGTCCCCTTCAGCCGGGAGATCCCGGCCACGGGGCACGACCGGGGCCGCTGGAGCACCCTCATCCCTCCCACGCAGAGCTTTGCCGGGCAGAAGGGGCGCGCCTGCACCGCCTGCGGCGAGATCGTGGAAAAAGCCGTGATCCCCGCCCTGGACTATACGCTGATGAACGGGAACACCGCCGGCCTGGAAGGCCTCTATCTCCGGGACTACGACCCCGCGGTGAAGGAATGGTACATGTTCGCCCCCGTCGATCTGACGAAAGACGGTGTCAGCACCTTCCGCCTGATCGCCAGCAACATGCTGGTGATCGGCACGGTGACCGCCCGGGTGGAGGACGGCAGCCTGACCGTGTCCTACGACCTGGTGGATGATGAGCTGACCTTCACCGACGAGTTCATCACCTTCCTGCCCGCTCCCGGCGGTTACGGATCCGTGGATCTCAGCGGGATGAAGAACTACGCCTTCGAGGTGCCCGTCAGCATCCGTGATGACCTGGGCGGCGCCGGGACCACCTGCATGCTCATCATCAACCGCCTCAATTACAACGGGTGCGAGAGCCCCTATCCCAAATACAAGGATACGGACCCGGCCCATCAGCAGTCGGCCGAACAGCTCCGGAAGCTGCTGGAGAGATGACCGCGCGAAAGCCGGATCAGTGACCGGTCTTCCATAAAAAAACACGGCATGATGACCTTTTAAGAGACCTTCATGCCGTGTTTCTTTTATGTGATGCCCTACCGGCGGGCCATGGTCCCGCGAAAGCTTTCCCGTCAGGCGAAAAGCAGGTCTGATACCTCGTCAAGGTCAGCGCAGACCTTCACGCCCGCCGTGAGGAGCCTTTTCCGGCTCTGGTGCCCGTTGGCCACCAGCACGCAGCCGCATCCCGCCGCCTCCGCCACGAACGCGTCATGGAGCGTGTCCCCGATGAAGACCGTTTCGTTCCGATCCCATTTGAGATCCTCCAGCACCCGGAGGGCCAGGGAGACTTTCTCTTTGGCGTAGATATCGCCGATGCCGTAGGCGGGGCAGTTGTCCCGGATCCGGGGGCGGGTGCCGAGCTGGCTCACAAGGTGCTCCTGCTTGGAGGCGGAGATGATGATCTGCCGCATACGGGCGTCCCGGATCCTGTCCGTCAGCGTGAGTGCCCCGGGCTGGAGGGGGCAGGCTCCCTCCCCCGCCATATAAGCGTCCATCCACTGATGCGCCGCCGGGATGAACACTTCCGGCCCGATGCCCAGCGAGGCGTAGTATTCCTTCACGGGGAAGGAAAAGCGCTCACGGTAATCCTCAAGATCCCTGATCGGCGTCAGCCCCCGCGACATGAGGAGCCGGTTGGTGATATCCAGGCAGAAGCCCATATCGTCAAGCAGCGTCCCGTTCCAGTCCCACACCACATACTGATACTTCATAGTCCCTCCCGCCCCTTTTCGGAGCCCTCCGCCGGGACAGATTACCATAAATCATCCGTTCGCGCAATCATCGCGCCGCGTCGGCGTGACGTACCACTTGCAAGGAAGCGGAAAATACGGTATACTAATGATGTCCCTTTATGCGAAGGGGCAGGTGTAATGCGGCTGAAGGAGGTCCGGCATGGAATACAAGATCAAAAACGAGATCGGCACCATTTACATCAACGAGGACGTGATGCTGAAGATGGTAGGTTATGCCGTGCTCGAATGCTACGGCATCGTCGCCATGTCCTCCAAACGGGCTAAGGACGGCATCGTGGAGTGGCTCGGCCGGGAAAACCTGAGCAAGGGCGTACAGATCCGCCAGGCTGACGACATGCTGGACGTGGACCTGTTCATCGTCGTGGAGTACGGCGTTTCCGTCGCGGAGGTCTGCAAGACCATCGTGGAAGTCGTGCAGTACAAGCTGGAAAGCATGACCGGCGTCAAGGTGCGCAAGGTCAATATCTCCGTGGAAGGGATCCGCGTCTAATATTGTTGGGAGGTTCCTAAGTTGATTCAGTCAAATACGATCGACGGGCTGCTGCTCCGGGAAATGGTGATCGCAGGTACGGCCCAGTTGGATAAGAACCGTGAAATGGTAGATGCCCTGAATGTTTTCCCCGTACCGGACGGGGACACGGGCACCAATATGTCCCTGACGATGAACAGCGCGCTGCGCGAGATCAACGCCAAGGAATTCAATGACGCCTCATCGGCGGCGGACGCCCTCTCAAGAGGCGCCTTAAGGGGTGCCCGGGGCAACAGCGGCGTGATCCTCAGCCAGATCCTGCGCGGTTTCTCCAAAGAGATCTCCGGCAATCCCCAGATCACGCCGGAACTGTTCGCCCGCGCGCTCAAGCGCGGCGCTGACACGGCTTACAAAGCCGTGATGAAGCCCAAGGAGGGCACCATCCTGACCGTGGCCCGCGTGCTGAGCGAGGACGGCGTCCGGCTGTGCAGCACCAAGGAAGTGGGCTTCGAGGAGCTGTTCAACACCCTGCTCAAGAGCGGTGAGGCGATACTGCAGCGCACCCCCGAGATGCTCCCCGTGCTCAAGGAAGCGGGGGTCGTGGACGCGGGCGGCCGGGGCTTTCTGTTCATCCTGACCGGCTTTTATATGGCCCTCAACGGCGGCGAGATGCCTGCCGGTGAGCAGAAGGGGCCGGGTGAAGAGCTCATTTCCGAGGAGGAGAGCCCCTTCACCTACCATCAGGAATTCACTCTCCGGCACATCAAGGAGACCGTGACGGAAGAGAGCGTCAACATTTTCCGCCGGCAGCTCAACCGTATCGGCCAGAACGTGAAGGTGGACCGCAACGATGACGTCATCGCCTGCTCCCTCTTCACCAACGACCCCGGCAAGGCCCTGCAGTACGGCCTGGACGTGGGCGAGATCATCGACAGCAGGCTGACGAACCTGAAGGAAGAGCGCCGCAAGGCCATGCCGGAAGAACCCGACAAAAGCGAAGCGGCCGCCGAGAATAAAGAGCACAAGCCCTACGGCTTCGTGAGCGTTTCCCTGGGCGAAGGCTTCGCGGCCATCTTCAAGGACCTGAAGGTGGATGTCATCGTGGACGGCGGGCAGACCATGAATCCCTCCATCGACGATCTGGCGAAGGCTGTGGACACCATCAACGCCGACACGGTGTTTATCCTGCCCAACAACGGCAACGTGATCCTGGCCGCGCAGCAGGCCGCCAAGCTGTGCGACAAGAACGTGAAGGTCATCCCCACGAAGAACGTGGCCATGGGCATCGCGGCTCTCGTGGCTTTCCAGCCGGATCAGGACGCCGACGCCAACGCGGAGATGATGGACGCCGCCTCCCAGAACGTGCGCACCGGCACCATCACCTACGCCGTGCGCGACACGAAGTATGAGGGCATGGAGATCTGCCAGGGCGACCTGATCGGCCTGATCAACGGCAAGCTGGCCCTCAAGGGCGACGACAAGGACCAGGTAGCCATCGACCTGATGGACAGCATCGTTTCCGAGGACGACGGCCTGATCACCCTGTATTACGGCGCGGACGTCACCGAGGAGGAAGCGGAGGCCCTGAAAGAGAAGATCGGCGAGCGCTTCCCCGATCTGGACGTGGAAGCCCTCAGCGGCGGCCAGCCCCTTTACTACTACATCATCTCGGTGGAGTGAGCTCCACCGGTCAAAAGCGGCCTCGAGCCGCTTTTTTTTCGTCTTTTCCACCGATATCTCATGTACCGGAGGTCATCCATGGTCCCTCTTTCCTCCATCAGCGGCATCGGCGCGGCCAGGCTGAAAGCGCTTGGCGAAAACGGGATCACCACCGTGGAAGCCCTGCTCAGCGTGTATCCCCGGGCCTACGAGGACACCAGCGTGTCCACGGCTTTCCCATCCCTGGAGGCGGGCAGGCCCTGCTGCGTGGAGGGCTTCATCGGGAAAGTGTCGGCGGTGCGCGCCTTTAAGGGCCGCACCATGGTGACCGCGTCCCTGGAGGACGGGGCGGGGAACAGGCTGCCCGTGGTGTTTTTCAACCAGCCCTGGATCGCCAAGCAGCTCAGGCCGGGGCAGGAGAAAGTCTATTACGGGCGCCCCACCCGGGACCGGCAGGGACGTATGCAGCTGGTATGCCCCAAGGCTGTGACGAAAAGGGGCCTGGTCCCCGTCTACAGGCCCCTGGGCTCCATCAGCGCCGGTACGGTAGGGGCTCTGATCGCCAATGCTCTCCCCTGCCTGGACGAGTGCTGCCCGGAGACCCTTCCCTCGTCCCTGCGGCTCAGGCACGGCCTGTGCGAGCGCAATTTCGCTCTCCGGCAGATCCACGCGCCCTCCGGCCGGCAGGAACTGGACATCGCCCTGAGGCGTACCGCCTTCGAGGAAGCGCTGCTGTACTACATAGCGCTGCGTTCACTGCGCGGCGAGAGGGCCGAAGGGGTACGCGTCCCCGTCACCGCGCGGGATACGGAGCGCTTCGCCTCCGCCCTCCCCTATGAGATGACCGGCGCGCAGAAAAGAGTGCTGGGCGAGATCGCGGCGGACCTGAGCGCTCCCGCCGCCATGAGCCGGCTGGTGCAGGGGGACGTGGGCTGCGGCAAAACGGTGCTGGCTTTCGCCGCCATGTATTTCTGCCATGTCCACGGCTTCCAGTCCGCCCTGATGGCGCCCACGGAGATCCTGGCCCGACAGCACTTTGAGAGTGCCCGGGAGATCCTGGAGCCCCTGGGCGTAAAATGCGCCCTCGTCACCGGGGGCATGAAAGAAAAGGAGCGCCGGGAGATCCTGGACAGGGCCGCCGCCGGGGAGATACACTGCCTGATCGGCACCCACGCCCTGCTGAGCGATGACGTCCGCTTCAGGGCCCTGGGCCTTGCCGTCACCGACGAGCAGCACCGCTTCGGCGTGCGCCAGCGCAGGGAACTGAGCCGGGACGGGGAGGACGGAAAGATATGCAACACGCTGGTCATGTCCGCCACCCCCATCCCCCGGACCCTGAGCCTGATCCTGTACGGGGACCTGGATATCTCCGCGGTGGATGAGATGCCGCCGGGCCGCAAGGCCGTGAAGACCCGGGCGATCCCGGAGGAAAAGCGGCCGCAGATGTACCGCTTCATCATCGACGAAGCGAAAAAAGGGCGCCAGGCCTATATCGTGTGCCCCTTCGTGGAGGAGAACGAGGACATGGACGTCCGCTCCGCCCAGGAGGAATACGCTTATTTGAGCCGGGGCCCCTTAAAGGAGCTGCGCCTGGGGCTGACCTGGGGCGCCCAGAAGGAAGCGGAGAAACGGGAGACCATCCGCCGCTTCGCCGCCGGGGAAACAGACGTGCTGGTGTCCACCACGGTGATCGAGGTGGGCGTCAACGTGCCCAACGCCACCGTGATGGTGATCGAGAACGCCGAACGGTTCGGCCTGGCCACGCTCCATCAGCTGCGGGGCCGGGTGGGCCGGGGCGCGGAAGCCTCCTGGTGCTTCCTGATGGCGCCGGAAACGGACAGGATCAGGATGCTGTGCTCCACCAATGACGGCTTTAAGATCGCCCAGGCGGACCTGGACATGCGGGGGCCCGGGGATTTCCTGGGCACCCGCCAGCACGGCGATTTCGGCGGCTTCCGGCTGCTGGAAAACGGGAAACTGCTGGACGAGATCCGGCGCTGCGTCGAGGAGATGAAAAGCGCCCCCGACCGGAGCGACTACGAGGCCGTGAAGGCCCTGGCGCTCAGGACCTACGCGCATCTCATGGACAGCGTCGCCATCAATTGAAGTCGTATAAACGATTCGAGCCCCCTCTTTCAGGCGATGGATCCGAAGGAGGGGGCTCGCTTTAATACCGCGGCTTTTTCATCTTTGGGCGTCAGTCCTTCCCGAACCGGGCCCGCATCAGGGGCTTGATGCCGCCGGCCTCCAGGATCTTCATCGCCTGATCGCCCAGACGCTCGCAGGGGATCTCCTCCCCGGTCTCATGCACGGTAACAGTGCCCTTTTCAAGGTCCACCGTGAGGGTCTGCCCCGGGGACACGCGGGCGCTGATCCCCCGGCACACGATGGGCAGCAGCCCCAGATTCACCGCGTTGCGGAAGAAGATCCGGGCGAAGGAGTCCGCCAGGACGGCGGAGGCGCCCATGTTGAGAAGAGCGATGGGGGCGTGCTCCCGGCTGGAGCCGCAGCCGAAATTGCGGCCCGCTACCACGATGCCGCCCTTGGGGAACTGAGGCGCGATATCCTCACTGACGCCGGAAAGGCAGTGGCTGCCGATCTCCTTGGGATCCGTGATCGCCAGGTACCTGCCGGGATAGATCTGGTCCGTGTCGATATTGTCGCCCACCACGATGATCCTGCCTGTGATCTTTGTATCCATATCCCTGTCCTCCCTGCGTCAGTCCAGAAACTCCCGGGGGTCGGTGATCTCGCCCCGGACCATGCTGGCCGCCACCGTGGCGGGGCTGGCCAGATACATCAGGGCCTCCCTGGATCCCATGCGGCCGGGGAAATTGCGGTTGGTGGATGTGATGCATACTTCGCCCGGCGCCAGGATGCCCTCATGAGCGCCCAGACAGGCGCCGCATCCCGGCGTGGTCACGGTGGCCCCCGCCGCCATCAGGTCACGGATGTAGCCCTTCTCCATGCAGGCGATCATCACCTTGCGGGAAGCGGGCACGATCACCAGGCGGGTATAGGGCAGGATGTGCCGGCCCTTTAAGATCCGGGCCGCCACGGCGATGTCCTCTTCCCGGCCGCCGGTGCAGCTGCCGATGTATCCCTGATCGATCCTGACCGGGCCCGCTTCCACCACGCTTTTGAGCGTGTGCACGTTCTCAACGCTGCTGGGGCAGGCCAGCTCAGGCTCCAGAGCCTCCACGTCGAACTCGTATGTCTCGGCGTACTCGTATCCCGGATCGGTGTACTGGACCTCAAAGGGCCGCACGGCCCGGGCGTTCACGTAATCCATCACGTCCCGGTTCGGCTGCATGTAGGCCGTCTTGGCGCCCATCTCCACCGCCATGTTGCAGATGGTCATGCGCCCGGCCACATTGAGGCCCTCCACATAGCTGCCGGTGAAGTCGATGGCCTTGTAGACGGCGCCGTCGGCGCGGATCCTGCCCAGGACCGCCAGCACCACGTCCTTGGGATAGACCCCCCGGGGCGCCTCGCCGTTCAGACGCACCTGGATGATCTCCGGCACCCGGAACCACATTTCCCCCGTCATCAGGATGGTGGCCATGTCCGTGGCGCCGCACCCGGTGCCCATGGCCCCGAACGCCCCGTGGGTGGTGGTGTGACTGTCGGTGGCCACCACGATCATCCCGGGATAGATGAGGCCCGCCTCCGGCATCACCTGATGGCAGACCCCGCAGTCCGTATCGAAATGATACTTCAGATCGTTTTTCCGGGCGAACTCACGCATCTCCCGGTGGTTGGAAGCGCTCTTGATGTCCGGGCAGGGGGCGTAATGATCGAACACGAAGGCGCAGCGGGTGCTGTCCCATACCTTTTCGCCGCCCATCTCGCAAAAGGAATACACCGTCTGCAGGTACAGATCGTTGATCTCGGCGAAGTACACCCGGGCCGTCACGATCTCCCCCGTGCGCACCTGACTGACCCCGCCGTTTTTAGCCAGGATCTTTTCGATCGCGTGC
>CADCQZ010000159.1 GCA_902803675.1 uncultured Eubacteriales bacterium | reverse complement strand
CTGACCTGTGTGCTTTTTCACCGCGAACTCGATCGCTCTCTGCAGAAGATCCTCTCTCTTCGCGTTTTCCATCCTGTCCATCTCCTTCCCGCTCGATACCCATCGGGCACGATGATATATTACCCTGCCGCCGGGGATGCTCCCAGCGGGTGACAGTTGAAGCCGATGCAATAAATTCAAGTACAGCTTGAGTTTCTGACCCACTACGGCTCCGGAAAGACGACCGCAGGCGCGATCTCCCGGGCAGACAGGATCTCCTCCGCCAGGGCAGCTCTCTCCTCGGCGGACGCGGGCAGCTCCCGGGGAGACCGGTATTCGTACACCCGGTCGCCGACGCGCACGGCGGACACGCCCCGTCTCCCCGTCCCGGGATCCGTTGGGCCGTAAGGCTGAAAGTCCGGAGCGTCCCCCAGGCCGTCCGCCAGGCAGATACGGACCGACATGAGCCGGCGCCCGGATACGGGATCCAGGATCGAAACGCTCTGAAAGCCGCCGGTCAGCACCCATCCCTCCAGGGAGATCCTCGGGCTGCGGGTGCTCTCGTCCCTGAGATCCAGGATCACACCGCCGTTTTCCAGATCATATAATACGTACCGGTACATAAGGACGGCGCGGCCGTCCGGGAGATACATCGTGTCGATATCCGAGCCCAGCGCGTTCTCCTCGGGCACATCGTCCCGCTTGACCGTATACATGTATTCAAAAGGATCTTTCCGGTAGACCTCCAGGCTGCCGTCCCTCCAGCCCAGGAGCACACCGCAGTCCCCGCGGGCAACGATATCCTCCAGCCCTTCGATCGTGAGCAGGAGCTCCAGCGTCTCCCGATCCCAGACCTCGGCGCCGGTCTCACCGAAAACGAAGACCGCGTCCGTATCCGGAAAGTCGAGCAGCAGCCGGCAGTCCTGTTCTCCTTCCCGGTCCACGGGCCGGATCTGCCCGCTTTCAAGGTCCGCTGTCCAGAGAGTCCTGTCCTTCAGGAACAGGAGCTTCCCTTCACCGGCCAGGCAGCAGGCATTCACATGGCCGACGATCCCGTCCCTGGTCACCCTTTCGAGCCCGTCAAAAGTCAGTATCTCACCCGCGCCATCCCGCAGGTAGTGATCCCTCTCCGGCTCCGTTTCAAAGCACACCCTCATCAGATCGCCGTTCCCATAGGCGTAAACGCGCACCTGACCGGACCGGGACCGGGCGCACAGGTCCAGGGTGATCATTTTGTCCTTCGTATCCAGGTCCTCCGGCGGGGGGACCGTGATATGATAATCCTCTTCCCGGTACAGATCGTCCGACCGGTGATAAACATCCTCCCGGTCGGGCGTCAGCCCCCGGGTGAGCCGGTAGTCATAAGCGCTGCCGATGGGGACATAGCCGCCGTCACAATAGATCTCAAGCACACGCTCCAGGGCCTCCGCCGCCTCAGGCACGGTATCCTCTTCCCGCGCCAGGCTCAGGCATTTTTCCAGTGCCGCCTCCGTGTCACCGTTGTCCGCGTCCCTCAGAGCGGAGAGGACGGCGGTCTTCAGGTACTCTTCCCGGGCCTTCGTTCGCTGCCTTTCCGCCTCCTCCCGGGCTGCGTCGGCCTCCCGGTAGAGGGCGTTCAATTCCCGGTTCTGTTTTTCCAGGCTGTTTTTGCGCATGAGGGCGCTGCCGAGGAACAGAGCCCCGCCCAGGAATACCGCGGCGCCCGCCGCGGCCAGCACCCGGGTCCGGGCCCGCCGACGGCGGTCCAGCAGGTCATCGAAGCTCACCCCAAGCATGGGAGCCAGCAGACGCAGCTTTTCCGTTTTCAGCTTTTTCAGGCTCTCCTTTTCGGTGAGCGCGAAAACATCGGCGGCCAGGGGCTCATGGACCGCCTTGGTCCCATCCGGCCTCACCTCCGTGAGCAGCTGCGATGGGAAGCTCAGATCCGGCCGATCGGAATACAGGCAGGTCAGGATATGGCTGAACTGCCCCCGGGAGACGGCCCGGTCGATCTTGCCGCCGATCACAGGGTCGGCGGGCGTCTCAGGCGTGCAGACCACGATGAGCCAGTCCTCTCCGATCCCGCTCACGTCCCGGATCCCCGTGCGTTTGGATACATCCCGGGGCACACGGTACCGGGAAAGCTCCCGTTCCAGCTTTTCCGCGATCCATTCCTTTCCCGGCGGGCACAGGACGGTGATGTGTTCATTGTTCTTCATTCGCCCATCCCTCCCGTCAGCTCCCGGGCCTGCCTTAACAGATCAGCCGTATCTGTCAGGGGCATGAGCACCGGCGGCCGCGAATCATAGTACACGCACATGTCCCGTTGATCCGGGGACAGGACGAAGCTGAAATCCTCTCCCTGCCGGATCTCCAGAAGACACTCCCCATCCTCTGTTCGCTCGATCCTTTTCATCCAGCCATCCGGGGTCTTTTGGGAAACAAAGCAGGCCGCCTGGCCCCGATATACCGTCAGGGACCCGGCACCGATCCGCAGCCGCCGGCCCTGAGGACTGTCCGCCGTCAGGGCCGGGCCCACGGTACCGTCCGGCAGCAGCTCCATGATATAGCTGCCGCGGGCGGTATCGCTCCATTCGATACAGGGCTTTCCCTCATAACTGATATCGGGGAGGCAGACGATCTGATCGGCATAAACGGCGTCCGG
>CADCQZ010000158.1 GCA_902803675.1 uncultured Eubacteriales bacterium | reverse complement strand
GGATGAGTCCGGTTACCTGGGCTGCCTGGTCATCGAGGATACATTGAAGGATAACGCGGAAAAAGCGCTTCAGGGGCTGAAAAACAGCGGTATCGGGAAACTGGTCCTGTTGACGGGCGACACTTTGGAGGCGGCGCAAAGGACACTGAAGGGGCTGCCTCTGGATGCCATTGAAGCCCATCTGCTGCCGGGAGATAAAGTCTCCAGGCTGCAGGCCTTAAAAAACGACGGTTCCACCGTCGGGTTCGTGGGAGACGGGCTCAATGACGCGCCCGTCCTCACAGCGGCGGACATCGGCATCGCCATGGGCGGTTTCGGCACCGACGCGGCGATAGAGGCCGCCGATATGATCCTGATGAACGACGATCTCGAACAAATGAAAAAGACCAGGCTGCTGTCGACCAAAACGATGCGTATCGTTCGGGAAAACATCACCTTTTCCCTGGTGTCGAAGATCGCGGTGCTCATCACAGGGGCCCTGGGGCTGACCGGGATGAATATGGCGGTCTTCGCGGATGTGGGTGTCCTGTGCCTTTGTGTGCTGAACGCGCTCAGAGCCAAATGGAACAAGGGATGAATTCGATCGATACTCATTATCCGTTCGGGATGAAACAAAACCGTCATTTGGATCGTCTATATAGTGATGAACGGACCCGCGGGGAGGTGACGCGTTGAAATCCTTCTTTAAAAGATCATTGCTGCTCCTGGCGCTTTTGATCCCGTTTTTTTCTGTATCGGGTCTTTCCGAAACCATCGGCGATCCGGTGATAAGGGTGCTGCTGACGAAGATAGAAGTCACCGACCGTGTCGATCTGACACTGGACGGTGTCTATTCCGTCAACGGCATCTTTTTCCAGCGCGGCAGCCGCGTCACCCTGGCTGTCAGAAACGGACGGATCTTCCTTTATTATGAAGGCATCAGCGTCGACTGCGGTGCTAAAGCGGTGTTTGAGCGGCACACAGTCGTGGATGGCCGGGAAAACGGCATCCGGTTCAACGGGCAGTATCCTCTTCATCCGGGCACCCTGACTGTCGACCTGAAGAATGGCTCGATGCAGTTCCTGCTTTCGATGGATGTGGAGGATTATCTGTGGGGAGTCGTGCCCTCCGAGATGAGCGATTCCTATCCGCTGGAGGCGCTGAAGGCCCAGGCCGTCGCAGCCAGGACCTATGTCCTCAAAAAGAAAGCCCTTTCCGCGGGAACCTACGATGTGGTGGACAATACCAATGACCAGGCCTACAACGGTGTCCTTCGTGAAAACACACGGTCCCTTGAAGCGATCATACAGACCCGCGGCATCTGCGGCGTGGATAAGGCCGGCCGCCTGATCAGCTGTTACTACAGCGCCAGCAACGGCGGCCAGACCGAGCCGGCCTCCCATGTGTGGGGCGGGACTGATCCTGAGTATCTGGTGACGAAAGATGACCCGTACGATCTTGAAAACAAAGGCTCGACAGTCAAAAAACACGTCATTCGCAAAGTCTTTTCCGATAATACGCAGGCGCTCAAGGACCTGATCACAGCCGCGGTCATCAAAAAGAACGACAGTGTTTCGTCTCCGGAGATCCTTGAGATCAGATCCGTCAGGCTCACCTCCCCTCAGTACTTTGGATCAAAGGTGATGACGGAAGCCGAATTCGTCCTCGCGTGCGCTTCGGGATCTGTCGCCTCAAACGAAAAAGAGATCTTCCTGGGCGACAGCTTCGCCGTGGAAGAAGCCCCCGGCATCGCGGAAGTCAGGGTCGTCATCCCGGTCTTCCCGGATCTGGAAGCCGCGTGTGATATCAATATCAATGTGGGATCCGCCAATGAGATCATTTCAGCTGAGGATGCCGGAGACGATATCCTCCTGACATCCAGACGCTTCGGTCACGCAGTCGGCATGAGTCAGCGCGGCGCGCAGCAGATGGCGGGAGAATACCATTGGACGCTCTCACAGATATGGGATTTTTATTATCCCGGAACATTTCTCAGGCCTGTCCGGTATACCCACCCCGGCACGCCGGCCCCGACAGTCGATGCCGTCTTCCTTTCCACCCCCGGCCCCGCGGCGACACCGACACCGAGGCCTACCCTGATGCCCATCGACAGGATCGCAAAAGAGGACAGCGTCATCTATATCGTGGACAGGATATCCGCGGGTTCATATCTGAATATGCGCAGCCGGCCCAGCACGGTGGCACCCGTCCTGCGTCAGCTTTTCTACGGGCAGAAGCTCGTTCTCGTCGAAGAAACGGATGGACTGTGGATCAGGGTCAGGACCGATGACTGCGACGGATATGTCATGAAAGAATTCGTCTCTCTTTTTGACGGGTCGCAGGGATCAGATCAAAAACAGTTGCCATGAACCGCATATTTTTATATACTATTGCAGGTATGTCCCGACGATCTTACGATCATCATTCAGCAAACAAGGAGACTGGATCTGTTATGATAAAAAGAACAACGGCGGCGTTTCTGGCATTTCTCATTTCCGTGAGCCTGATATCTCTGCAGGTGCCCGCTTTTGCCTCCGAAACGAGGCAGATCGCGTCGGTGACCGGCGGCGGGCTGAAGCTCCGGGATAAGGCGTCCACCAACGGGGAAACTCTGGGGACCTACGCGTCGGGGACTCTGGTCAACGTGCTCAAACAGACGAATAAAAACTGGTATCAGGTCGAAGTCAACGGCAAATCAGGCTACATGATGAGCAAATACCTGACCATCGTGAACGATTATGAGCACATTGCCTGGGCTGAAGCCGGCCGGGGCGACGACATCGTCAATATGTATGATATTCCCGGCGGAAAGATCTCTTTCAAAACATACGGCAGATGCCTGCTGGAGGTCGTCGGTGAGGAAGGCGACTGGGCCAAAGTCCGTTCCGGCCAGCAGTTTTATTACATGCCTAAATCATCTCTTGCCTATACCGAGACCGAATACACCATCACTGGCTATATGGGAAGCGGCAATGAGTTCGCCACTTCCGTAGGTGCCATGAATACGGGCATCCATGACGCGGGCAGTCAGAAAAGCCTTACCGCCGCCAGCGGACAGCTCCAGTGTGAGATCCAGTATCCTGTTTTCATCCTGGGCAAAACGGACGCTGCCATCTCAGGATGGGTGCATGAGCTTCTGACACGCGTGAACGCGGATATGACACAGTTCCATCCCGACGCTCAGGGGTCCCTGAAAGTGTATTACAATACCCGGAAGCTCGATGACCGGACTGTCTGCGTCGTCCTTTTCGGCGAATATCGCGTCGACACGGTCACCATGCCGTTCTACAAGGTATTTACCGTGGACACCGTCAATGACATGATCCTCACCGGACATGACCTGGTCAGGGATGAATACCGGGATAAGGTGCTCAGCCAGCTCGCCTGCAAGATCATGCGGCTGTTCAACGAGTATTCCGGCGGTTATGATATCCCCCTGGATGCCGATGCGTTTATGAACGCCGCGCTCGATCAGAACGGGCTGACCTTCTATTTCGCGCCGGGCCAGATCCTGCCGCTCTCTTACGGTTTCCAGAAAGTGACCCTTCCCTATCTTCAGACCGGGTCTTACCTGACTTACGATTCCGCTGTCGTCAACGAAAACAAGCGCAATATCGATCCTTCCAGGCCGATGATCGCCCTGACCTTTGATGACGGCCCGGGCGAGTATACCTATCAGATCCTGGACGCCCTTGAGACCTACGGCGGCAGAGCCACCTTCTGCGTGGTGGGCACCCGGCTCTCGGAATTCTCCAACGTGATCAAAAGCATCGTGGCGCAGGAAAACGAAGTAGCCTGCCATACCTGGGGGCACAAAAAACTGATCGATCTGAGCAGTGACAATATTAAAAAACAGATCACCAGGGTCAACGAAAAGGTGCGCGAGATCGCGGATTACGACATCAAGGTGCTCCGTCCCCCCTATGGTTCCACCAATTCCAGGGTCAGGAACGCGTGCGCCAATCTGGGGATGACTATCGCTTTCTGGACAGTGGATACGGAAGACTGGATCACGAAAAACGCCAATACCACTTATGACCGTATCCTGCAGGGCGCGGGCACAGGGGTCATCGTTCTGTGTCACGATATTTACGAGCCGACCGCCGAAGCGGCTGTCCGCGTCATCCCCGAACTGATCCAGAGGGGCTACCAGCTTGTGACCATGTCGGAGCTGCTGTCCTTCCATAAAGACGGGCCGATCCCCGGTACCGTCTATACCCGGGTCGACCCGGATAATATCATTTCTTCCGCGAGGGATCAGGACTGATCTGAATATGTACGACCGGTCTCCCGGGATGGATCGCCGCGCGGAACCTGCGCACCGCTGACGACTTGAGCGTTTCCGCATTGGGGCCATCCCGGCAGTCTGCGGTATTTGATCCCGGATCATATCGTACCATAAAACGAGCCGATCCCCGGCGCATCAGCCGGGGATCGGCTCATATCTTATGCAGTTATCTCTTATTGCATTCTACGGACCGGGATCGATCACGGTACCTGATCGGGATTGATCAGGGCATTGAGAGCGTCGATCTCCGCCTTGGTCTTGATCGTCACGCAGTGCTTGCATGCCGTGGGCTTTTCAAACAGTTCCTCGAGCTCCCCATAAGTCGTGGGAGTCAGCGGCAGATACCTCGACTTGACACTGGAGCAGTACTGATCCTGGTGGAAATACTTACCGCCCGTGGGGTTGTAATAAACCACGGTGTCATCATCGGGATACGGGATCCAGCGGCCCGTATCATCCCAGATCAGCACCTTCGTGTTGATCTTGATATTGTTCCAGAGCCATTTGATGTTCTGGCCCTCTTCGTTCTCCTTTTTCTGCACCCGCACGCAGCCGTGACTGGCTTTGGTCCCCAGCCTGAAGACCGTTGATGAGTAGTCGCGGTTGGCGGCCGGTGTGTCCGGATTGCCGATATAGGGCACTTCATGGATCAGGCATCCGCCGTTGATCCTCATGCCGTATTCACACCAGAGATTGCCCGCCGGGAAGCCGCCGGTGCGGCTGACCATGAGGAACTCACCGGACGGGGTCTCGTTCCACGGCTGCTTGTCGGTGGGCTGCCCCGTGGATACCAGCAGAGAACCGATGCATTTTCCGTCCTGGAAGATATACATTTTCTGCTCGAGTTTATCGATGAGCAGGCCGTATTCCGTCAAAGGTTCTATCACCTTGAGCAGATTGGTCTGCACATATCCCGTGATCAGCTCGTCCGTGTTGCCGTAACCGCGTCTTGACGCGCAGTCCGGCCCGTAGGATGAGTTGTAGACCTCGACCTTTGTCCACCCGTCGTCCCGTGTTTCCAGCACGTGGACGCCCTGGGAAGCGAAAGTGATCTCACCCACGATATTGTCCTTGGCCGTTGACTTATCGGGCTCTTTCCGAAGCTTGTAGACCTCCTTCTGATCACCCGAGAGCACCGTGATCGGCTGGGTCATCACTTCCCAGATCGCCGCTTCCGCTTCGATATCCCCGATGGGCAGTGTCCAGTAATTCAGGTCCTCTTCCCCGATCTTCGTGACTTTCGAAGGGATATAGGGCGTGGGCGTGGGAACAGGCGTGGGCACCGGCGTAGGGGTGGGTCTCGGCTCCACGGTGATGCGCATCTGCCTGGCCGTTCCGGCGATATCGGCGGGGCTCCTGATCACGGCCTCCAGTGTCACGTCACCGATGGGGACATTCTCCGGCACGGTGAACGACAAGCTGTTTTCACCCGCGAAGACAGCGGCGCCATCGAGCAGCGCGATCCCGTTTTCCGCGCCCGTGATACTCAAAGAGAACTTCCCGTCGCGGGAGGCTTCCACATTGACCTGCGCTTCCATACCGGGCATCAGCACATCCGGGAGCTGAACACGCGTCAGCTTCGGGATCGGTTCATTGACCCTGACAAAAGCCGATACGCTCCTGCCGCCAAAGCTCAGCCTGAGATCATACTCCCCCGGCGCGGCTTCATTCCCGGCCCTGTCCGTGCCGTCCCAGGTCAGGTGATGGACGCCCTGGGCCACATGATAATCGCTCAGGATGGCGATGATGACATTACCGTCCCGATCGACCAGTTCCAGGTCCGCGGGGCCGTCTTCAGGCACCTGATAGCTGATCCGCTCCAACCTGCCCGGATACACGTCCTCGGGTGTGACAACAAAGCCGAAGGCCTCATTCTCTGCGGAGGCGATCACAGGTCCCGCGAGCAGCAGGATGACCGCGAGTATTCTGACGAAACTTTTCATACGACTCCTTTTCGTGACTGTCTGTCAGCTGATCCAGTTCATATAGATATAGATCACGATAGTCGCCCAGTAGACACTGTCGAGACGATCCATGATCCCTCCGTGCCCCGGAAACACCGACCCGAAATCCTTGATGCCGCAGTGACGTTTGATGATGGAAGCGAACAGATCGCCCGCCTGGCCCGCTATTCCCGCAAACAGTCCCAGGAACGGGGCATGCCACAAAGGCAGGCTGAGGCTGTCACGGAAGATCAGGTAGATCACCACCGCGAAAACCACGCTGCCGAAAAGGCCCGCCAGGGAACCTTCCACGGTCTTCTTGGGGCTGACCGCCTCGCACAGTTTCGTTTTGCCGTAGATGACACCGATAAAGTAGGCGCAGGTATCCCCCATCAGAGGCGCGCCGAAGCTCAAGATCAGGAAATAAAGCTCCAGGGCCCTGCTGCCGGCGTGCAAAAACGACAGCATGCACAGCCCGGGCAGCACGGCCGCCAGGATCGGCAGAAGGGACACGATGATGTCCATCAGCTTCGGTTTGGGCCTGAAAAGCACCACCAGCGTGATCATCACGACCGCCAGCTCTATGAAGGGCAGAAGGATGGATGTTCTGCCGATCCCGAGAGTCATGACCGGAAGGCTCAGGGCCAGCACAAGATAGACCGGCCAGGATACCGGATCATCTCCCGATATCCTGAATGCCCGGAAGACCTCATACACCGAAGCCGTCACGAAAAGCATGAAGGGGACCGAAAACCACCATCCGCCCAGCGTGAGAGCGGTCGCCAATATCAATATCAGTATGGAACCTGTTATGATCCTCTGTATCATGATCCTTAACTCCCGTGCCTCCTTTGACGATGCGCGAATTCCTCCAGGGCTCCGTGCAGCTCTTCCACCCCAAAGTCCGGCCAAAGGACGGGTGTAAAGTAGAATTCGGCGTAAGCGCACTGATAAAGCAGAAAATTGCTCAAACGCATTTCTCCGCTGGTGCGTATCAACAGATCCACATCCGGCTGCCCGGCGGTATCCAGACGGGACTCGATCATCTCTTCATCGATCTTGTCCGGATCGATCCTGCCGGCGGAAACATCGGAACACATCCGCCTGACCATACGCAGTATCTCATCCCTGGCACCGTAATTGATGGCGATGTTCAACTGGAGACCCGTGTTGTTTTTCGTGCGTTCTTCGCACCGGGTCACCGTCGCCCTCTGCATTTCGGGGAGGCGCTCTTTCACGCCCAGGATACGGATACGGACGTTTTTCTCATCCAGCTCATCGATGTCACTGGTAAAAAACTCCTGCAGAAGAGCCATCAGGGTATCCACTTCGCGTTTTTCCCGCTGCCAGTTCTCCGTTGAGAAAGCGTAAAGGCGCAGCACCCGGATACTGAGATGGTCACACTCACGCACGATCGTGCGTACAGCCTCCACCCCCTTCCGGTGCCCGAGAGCCACCTGAAAAGCATGCTGCCGGGCCCAGCGGCGGTTGCCGTCCATGATCACGGCGATATGTTTGGGCAATTGTTCGTTTACAGCCACTATCGATCCTCTTTCAGTGTTTCGTTGAAACGGGCAACGACGAAACGCCCGTCCCCGGTGACACCGATGACCCGGGTCACCGCGTCTTCACGGCGGCTCGCCATATCCCCCTTCATAGGTGAACAGGTAAAAACAACGTCGGGGAAAGATGCCCCCTCCCCCGACGCGATGTTCTTTGCCTCCTCGAGAGGAAGGCCTGCCACCTTTTCAAAACCGATCAAACGCTCATGATCTCCTTTTCTTTCTCAGAGGCGATCTTGTCGATCTCTTTGATCTTCTCATCCGTCACCTTCTGGAGATCCTCTTCGGCCTTGCGCTGATCGTCCTCGGTGATCTTGGAGTCCTTCTTCAGCTTCTTGATCTGCTCCATCGCGTCCCGGCGCGCTCCGCGGACCGCCACTTTCGTTTCTTCCGCGCCCTTACGGACCACCTTGGAGAGCTCCTTGCGGCGTTCTTCGTTCAGCTCCGGCACGATCAGGCGGATCACCTTGCCGTCGTTGGAAGGATTCATGCCCAGGTCGCTCTTCTGGATGGCCTTTTCCACAGCGGACATGGCTTTGATATCATACAGGGCGATCATCAGGATCCGGGGCTCGGGAGCGCTGATATTGGCGATCTGCCTGAGCGGAGTCATGGATCCGTAATAATCCACCATGATCTTGTCCAGGATCTGGGGGTTGGCCCTGCCGGCCCTGAGGGACAGCATATCCCTTTGATAAAACTCGCAGTTATTGGCCATCTTGGCCTTTGCTTCATCTATGACAGCGCGATACATGATCCATACCTCCATCCCATAATATTGTATATATTGTACCTTTTTTTGTGAAAACGTGCAACAACTTTTGTACCGTAATTCGCTCAAATCATGCGGCGGACTGTAACAGTTTCATTCCTGTTCATCTCTCCGGCCGCACCGGGACGAAAGAAAAAACGCTGCCGTCCTTATAAGGAACGTGCAGCGTGTATCCACGGGCTGAAGATCGGAACTGCTCAGTGAAAGAAAAACAGATATCCGACGAGCGCCAGGATCCCCAATACGATCAGAGCCGCGGGCAGGAAGACCAGCAGTGCCGACAGGATCATCGCAAGCATGTCGTTCTTTTCCAGCTTGCTTTCCAGATCATCCTCGTCCACTGCCCGTTTCCTGCCCTCCATGCGCTCCTTCTCAAGCGCCCGGGCCCTGTCATATTTTCCCTGAAAGATCATTCTCATTTGTTTTGATTGAGCATGTGGTGGCAGGCCACAAAGTGATTGGGAGCCGCTTCGACCCATTCGGGCTCGACATGTTCACACACTTCGGTGCAGTACTTGCAGCGGGTATGGAATTTGCATCCCTTGGGCGGATGGACCGGGCTGGGGATATCGCCTTCCAGGATCTGGATCTTGCGGTCGCTCTCCACATCCGTGGTGGGGATCGCGTTCATCAGCGCTTCGGTATAGGGATGCATGGGCCGGTCGAAGATCTCCTGGGAAGCCGCCAGCTCCACGATGTTGCCCAGATACATGACGCCGATCCGGTCCGAAATATACTTGACCACGGACAGGTCATGGGTGATGAACATATACGTCAGGTGCTGCTGTTCCTTCAGGTCCTGGAGCAGATTGATGATCTGGGACTGGATGGACACGTCCAGAGCGCTGACCGCTTCGTCACACACCACGAATTTCGGCCGTACCGCCAGGGACCGGGCGATGCCGATGCGCTGGCGCTGGCCGCCGGAGAACTGATGCGGATAACGGTGGATGAAGTAGGCCTGCAGCCCGGCTTCGTCCATCACCTTGATGATGTTCTCCTGCAGACGGTCGTCGTTCTTCTTGAACAGCTTATGGGCCATCATGCCTTCGGAGATGATCTGACCGACGGTCATGCGGGGATTGAGGGAGGAATACGGATCCTGGAAGATCATCTGCATGTCGCTGCGCAGCTGACGGATCTCGTTGTACGTCAGGCGGGCCAGATCGATGCCGCTGTCCTTGTACTCTTCGGCCTTTTGGAACGCTTCGTCATCCTTATACGCCGCGCGCATCTTATCGATCCCGGCGCGCGCTTTTCTCAGTTCCTCACGCTCCGCCTCGATGCTCGCCTCGATCTTTTTGACACGGGCTTCGGCTTTATCCGTCTTGACTTTGAGCCCGGAGGTTTCTTTATTATTCTTCTGAGCGGCCGCAAGGGCGAACTTCGCGTCTTCCAGATCCAGGCTGGCGTCCGCCATCTCCACCTCAAGGGCATGCAGCTTGCCTGCCTGCCGGAAGAGGCCGCCGAACGCTTCGATCACGGGTCTGGTATCCTTGACCGTCATAAACCCGCCGAAGATATTGGCCACGTCCAGGAACGCGTCGTTGGCCGCTTTCCTGGCCTGCTGGAGCTCATTGAGCTTCTGATACCGGCCCTCGCCGTCGGGCATCTGATCGTATTCCTTCTGCAGCGCGTCCCGTTTCTGTTCCAGCTCACGGATCTGCTGTTTGCGTTTGTCCAGGGTCCTGATGGTGTGACCAACGTACCTGGGCGCAAGATCTTCCAGTTTGCGGCCGTAGTACATGGTGCGGCCGTCGGTCTGTTTGTACAGCTGAAGGATGGTGCGGCCCAGAGTGCTCTTACCGCATCCGGACTCGCCCACCAGGCCCAGGGTCTCGCCCTCATAGATATCAAGGCTCACGCCGTCATTCGCCTTGACATACAGCCCTTTCTTTTTGAGAGGGAAATACTGCTTCAGATTGCTGATGCGCAGCAGGATCTTTCTGTCATTTGTTGGCAAGGTTTGCATGACGCTCCTCCTTCCTGGGATAGAAGCAGCGGACCTGCTGCCCGGGCACGACTTCCTTGAGTTCCGGCTCTTCTTCGATGCAGCGCTGCGTGCAGTACTTGCAGCGGGGCCCGAACTTGCATCCCTTGGGCAGATCCAGCGGATGAGGCACAGCGCCGGGGATGGCGTCGAGACGTTCGTTGGCCGGCGTGTCAAGGCGCGGGATGGATACCATCAGCCCTTCGGTATAGGGATGAGAATATTCGGACTTGGTGAAGATCGTTCTGGCGGGCGCCATCTCCACCACCTGGCCGCAGTACATGACCGCCACGTCATCGGCCATCTGGGCGATCACGCCCAGGTCGTGAGTGATGAACAGGATGGATGTGCCGTGCTCTTCCTTCAGATCGTTCATCAGCTTCAGGATCTGAGCCTGGATCGTCACATCCAGCGCCGTCGTGGGCTCGTCGGCGATCAGCAGCTTGGGCCTGCAGGCCAGAGCCATGGCGATCATGACGCGCTGTCGCATACCGCCGGAAAGCTGATGGGGATACTGCTTGGCGACTGTCTCCGGGTTAGGGATCTTGACGTCCTTGAGCATCTCGATGACTTTCAGCTTGGCTTCCTGCTTGCTGAGCCCCTGATGGATCATGAAGGGTTCGGACACCTGCTTTTCCACCG
>CADCQZ010000157.1 GCA_902803675.1 uncultured Eubacteriales bacterium | reverse complement strand
GCGTCCTACTCGGTCATGATCCGGCCCGAGAGCACCGACCGCCTCAGCTACGGCATGAACGCGGTGGTGGAGAAGATCGATAACGCGCCCGCCGCGGGAGCGGAGGATGCGGGGGAATGATCGATCGGGACCCGAAAAAAAAAGGGCCGGCGGAGCGAAAAGCTCCGCCGGCCCTGCCTTTATACACGGCCTATTTGAGGGGCAGTGCCACCGTTACGGCGAACAGATCCTCCCGAGGGTAGGTGACGGTGAGGGTGCCCCTGTGCATCTCGGCGATCCTCTGCGCGGCGGAAAGGCCGATCCCGGCCCCGCCGGTCTTCTGGGTCCTGGCGGTGGTGCCGCGGACGAAGCGCCCCGTCAGCTCCTCCGCCGGGCAGCCGGGCAGACGGTCCACGGTGTTTTCCATCGTGAGGCGGGCTTTCCGCTTCCCCGTGTCAAAGCGGATGGTCAACCGCCCCGCGCCGCCGATGTAGCGGGCGGCGTTGTCCAGGAGCAGGTCCAGCATCCGGCGCAGGGCTCTTTCATCGCCCGGCAGGGGTATTCTGTCCGGGAGCGCGTCGGTGACCTCGGCTCCGGCGCTGTCCAGGGCGGCCTGGAAGGAGAGGATCTCCTCCCGGACGAGAGCGGCCAGGTCCACGGTCCCCAGGGGGCCGGTCTCCCGGTGCTCGTCCAGACGCGCCATGGCGATCAGCTGCTCGATCAGGCGCTCCAGCCGTTCCGTCTGGCTCCTGATGTTCCCGCTCCACTTGCTTTTCCCCTGGGTCAGGTCCATCACGTCCAGGTTGGACCGGATGATGGCCACGGGGGTCTTCAGGTGGTGCCCGGCGTCGGTGATGAAGCGCTTCTGCTTTTCCGCGTTCGCGGCGAAAGCGTCCGCCACCCGGGCGGAGACCGGGATCAGGATGAGGAACAGCACGAAAAGCAGGACGCCTCCCACCGTGAGCGCGCTCAGGAGCACGGTGTACAGGGTCCTGAGCTGGATGGAGGTATCCACCAGGATCACCCGGGCGGTCTTGTCGTCCCGGTAAGTGACGCTGTAGCGGTAGGGGCCGGCCTTGCCGTCCGCGGCTCGTTTCGCCACGGCTTCCGCGGCGTACCGGTCCACGCTGGCGGCGGCTTCCTCGGTGATGCCCCGCTGACGCACGACGGTGACCGTGCCTTCATCGTCGATGCTCAGGTCAAAGAATCCGGACAGATATCTTCGCCGCCCGGGCGTGTACCCGAACATGGGCGGTGAGGAGTCCCGCGCCGCCGGCTGGGCGTCCTCTCCGGTGCTTGACTGCATCTCCTTTATAAAGGCCGTGATGTCGTTTTCCGTCCTGAAGTAGCTGAACAGCCAGATGCCCCCCGCCGCCAGGAGGAGCACGATCAGGAAAGAGAGCATGGCGGCCAGGATGAACCGTGTGCGGTAATATCTTCTCACGGGGCCTCCTCCAGGGCGTAGCCGATATTCCGTTTGGACACGATGACGGCACGGGTGCCGAGGGCCTCCATTTTTTTGCGCAGGTAGGAGATATGCACCCAGACCGTGCCCTGCTCCACTTCCGCGTCGATGCCCCATACCTTATCCAGCAGGGCGTCGGCGGAAAAATACATGTGGGGATTGACCATCAGGAACGCCATCAGCCTCAGCTCCCGGTGGCTCAGGGAGCAGCTCGTTCCGCCGGCCTTCAGCAGGCAGGCGTTCCTGTCCAGGGTGAGATCCGCGAAGTGGATCTCGTCCGCTTTGAGGGCCCTGCCCCGCAGGGCGAGGGCGTTCAGCCGGGCGAGCAGCTCCTCCAGGGAGAAGGGCTTGGTCAGGTAATCATCGCCCCCGGCCCTGAACCCCTCCAGTTTGTCTGATATCTCGGCCTTCGCGGTCAGGAAGATGGCGGGGGTGCTGTCCCCGCGGCCGCGCAGGGCCCGCAGCACCTCGAACCCGTCCATGCCCGGCATCATCACGTCCAGGATCAGGCAGTCATAGGTCCCGCCCCGCGCCGCGTGAAAGGCGGAGGGACCGTCCTGCACCCAGTCCGTCCGGTGGCCGTGATATTCCAGATAGGCGGTGACCGCTTCCGCCATCATCTCCTCGTCTTCTGCCAGCAGCAGCCGCATGGCGCTTCCTTCCTCCTTCGCTCCGGATCTTGTTGACAGGGGCATTATAGCACATCGTCCTTAAACGGAGCTTAAACTCCGCTCATTTTGCTCTCGGCCCGGGCATTGACCTTTGCCGCCCCGGGGCATACAATGGGGATGATAGCCGGCGGGGGGTCTTTGAGCCCGGCGCCGGCGCGCGTGAAGGAGGGGAAAAATATGAGGATATCCACCCGGAAGATCGCCCTGACGGCGGTGGGAGCGGCCCTGTTCGCCGCGCTGTCACTGTGCCTGCAGGTGCCGGTGTTCGAGAACTACTACCTGTGCCTGGGGTACGCGGTGATGGCGGTGTACTGTTATTCCTTCGGCACGGCCTGCGGCACCGTCTCCGGCACGCTGGGGGTCATCGTGTACTGCCTTGTCACCAACGGCCTGAGGGGCATGCCCGGATGGGCTCTGGGCAATGTGCTCATCGGGATCGTATTGGGCCTCACCTTCAAGGCGACGGCGAAGCTCGGTGAAGGCCCCCTGCGCGCCGCTGTCCACACCGCCGCTGTCGTGGCCGCGTCGGCCCTGGGCATCCTGGTGGTCAAGTCCTTCACCGAGGTGGTCCTGTACGCCCAGCCCATGGCGGTCAGGATGGCGAAGAACGTGTACGCCTTCGCGGCGGACGCGGCGGTGCTGCTCGTGAGCCTGCCGCTGTGTTACCGGCTGGACAAAACGGCCCGTAAAATGTTCCCCGGGGAAGCGAAGGGCTGAGACCGCGGCGGAGAGGAGAAGGCGTCATGGAGCGGCTGATCATCCGGGGCGGCACGGTCGTGGACGGCACCGGAAAGCCGGGATACCGGGGGGATGTGGAGGTCCGCGGCGGGATCATCACCGCCGTGGGGGCCGTCCGCGCGGATCCGGGGGCGAAAGTGCTGGACGCGGAAGGGCTCATCGTGGCGCCGGGCTTCATCGACGCCCACGCCCATTCCGATACGTCCTTCCTGACGGACAGCAGCGGCGCGTCCAAGCTGTACCAGGGGATCACCACCGAAGTTTCCGGCAACTGCGGCTCCAGTCCCTTCCCGGCGCCGAAGGATCGGGCGGATCCGGATGCCTGGGCCTGCGCCTCCTTTTCGGACTTTCTCGACCGGTTCGACCGCGGCGGATGGTCCATGGCCGTCAACCAGGCCATGCTCACGGGACACGGCAGCCTGAGGGAAGCGGTGGTGGGCCCGGCGGACCGCCCGGCCACGAAGGGAGAGCTGGAAAAAATGAAAGCTCTTCTCCGGAAGGATCTTTCGGCGGGGGCCTGGGGACTGTCCCTGGGCCTGGAGTACGCGCCGGGGTTTTACGCCGGCCGGGAGGAGCTCGGATTCCTGGCGGGGGCGGTGCGGGAATTTGACGGCATCGTCACCTGCCACATGCGCAGCGAGGGCCTGCGGATCCGGGAAGCGGTAGAGGAATTGAAGTATATCGCGCAGGCTTCCGGCGCCCATGTGCACATCTCCCACCTGAAGCTGGACAACTTCCGTGTCCACGGGCAGGCGCCCGCGGTGTGGGCCTTGATCGAGGACGCCCGC
>CADCQZ010000156.1 GCA_902803675.1 uncultured Eubacteriales bacterium | reverse complement strand
CGGGCTCGTGATGATGCACAGTGTGGAGACCAATCTCTGTTATGCGAGCATGAAAAAAACGACGATCGGCGGATGGATCGAAAGCAAAAAGAAACGGCGTGAGATGGCACAAAAGCAAGTGGATGATCTGCAGATCAAACTCAGCAGTCTGTCCGCCCGCGTGCGCTCGATGTCGGGCGGCAACCAGCAGAAAGTCGTGGTGGGCAACTGGCTGAACAACGATCCCACGGTGATGATCTATGACGAACCCACCCGGGGGATCGACGTAAACGCCAAGCAGCAGATCTTTGAGATCATGTGGGAGCAGTGCAAAAAAGGCAACAGCTCCATATTCGTGTCCACGGAGATCGAAGAGCTGCTGGGCACCTGTCACCGGATACTGGTGATGCGCGGGGGACGGATCGTGGATGAGCTGAGCGGGGAGCGTTTGGCCAAAACAAAAACGAACGATCTGTACACACTTTGCCTCGGAGGCTGATAACATGGAAACAGCGAAAACAAAAAACGTCAAATACAGAAAGATAGGTTTTTTCTGCCTGACACATGTCACGGAGATCGTTCTTGTGGTGGTCATCATCGCGCTGTGGCTGGCGAACCCGAATTTCATGCGTGTCAGCAACTGGATGAATCTTCTACGGTCCGGCGCGATCAAAGGGATCATCGCGCTGGGCGTCACGATGGTCCTGATCGCCGGGAAGATCGACCTGTCGCTCGGTTCGCAGGTCGCGCTGTCCGGGGTCATCGTGGCGGTCTTCGGCAAGAACATGACGGCGGCGGGCTGGTCCGATCTGACGGTGCCCTGTCTGATCGGCATGGGCGTGTCCCTGGTCGTCGGTGTCTGCTGCGGCGGATTTCACGCGTTCATTCAGAATAAATACAATATCCCGCCGTTCATCATCACCCTGGCGATGCAGTATGTTCTTTTCGGCCTGGGCGCGACGATCTGCAACAATTATCCTATCCCCAATATGTACCCGGACTGGTTCGTTCAGATGGGCATGGGCCGCATACTGAAAACACAGACCTTTCCCGGCATACCTGTCCCGGTCCTGATATTCCTGGGATTCTGGTGCGTCTTCTATATCATCATGGAACACACGACGACCGGGCGAGCGATCTATTCCATAGGCGGCAATCAGGAAGCCGCCCGTCTTTCGGGGATAAGCGTCCTCAAGACGAAAATGGTCGTTTTTATATCCGTGCAGATCTGCGCGGTGGTGGCCGGCTGGGTCAACTCCGCAATGGTCATGAACGCCGATTGGACCTACGCGAAAGACTGGCCCACGGACTGCATCACGATGGCGATCATCGGCGGCACGGCCATGACGGGCGGATCGGGACGCATCTGGGGAACACTGGTGGGCGTGGTGCTGATCAGCGTGCTCACCAACGGCATGACGATCCTCAACTGGAACATCTATGTGCAGTACATCGTTCGCGGCGGTGTTCTGCTGGCATCGCTGCTCATAATGACATACAGGAACAAGATGAGGGACTGAGGACGGAAATGAAAACCGATTATTATAAGCAGCCATGGCTGCTCGTGCCGAACAAGATCCGCTCCTCGGGCGGCCGGGAGACGGACAGGTTCCGCGGATCACCCGATCCAAAGGATACTCCGTCCGGGGCGGAAGCGTGGATCGGCTCGGTGACACGGGCTAACGGCGCCACGGCGGAAAATCCGGATCTGGGCTGCTCGGAGGTGATCCTGCCGGACGGGGAAAAACGGTATTTATACCGTGTCATCGGTGACGCGCCTGAGGTCGTCCTCGGGGAAGGGCACTGCGCGCGTCATGGATCTCAGCTGGGCGTTCTGGTGAAGCTGCTGGACGCGAAAAACAAATTCCCGCTCCAGTGCCACCCGTCCCGGGAAAAAGCGGAAAGGCTCTGGAACAGCCCCTACGGCAAAACAGAGTGCTGGCATGTCCTGGCGGTCCGGGAGGATGTGCCGGACCCGCCGTTCATCTGGCTGGGATTTAAGCCGGGCATCACGCCGGAGAAGTTCGAGGCTGCCTACCGTTCCGGATCGCTTGAAGCCGCGGAAGCCCTTTGCCATCGGTTCACGGTCCACCCCGGGGAGACTTGGTTCGTTCCCTCCGGCATGCCCCATGCCCTTGGGCCCGGCTGCTTCGTGCTGGAGGTGCAGGAGCCGTCGGACCTGACGGCGGTGCCGATCCCCCAGGAGGCCCTGATCGCTTTCAGGAAAAGAGCGAATCCCCGGGGGGTGTTTGATCCGGTGGATCCGGCGCTCTACGAAAAGCGCATGCTGGGCAGCTTTGATTATGAGGGGAAAGAGGCGGGAGAGATCGTCGAACGATGCCGTGTGCGGCCGCGGATCCTGCGTGAGGGGCCCTGGGGAACGGAGGAGACGCTGATCGGGGCGGAGCAGACGCCGTATTTCTCCTGTTCGCTGATGAAGGTGAACGGGCGCGCCCCGGTACAGATCGACAACGATATCGCCGTCGGCGTGGTCACGGAAGGGGAGGGCCGGCTTATGACCGGCTTTGGTCCCCTGCCTGTGAGGCGCGGAAGCGAGGTCTTTTTTCCGGCCCGCGCAAAGGAGGTATTTCTGGAAGGCGACGCCGCCATGATCCTGTGCAGGCCGGCCGGATCGTAAGAACAGGCGCGGCGGCCCTGTTGTCTTCATTTTGGTCTTCTTCCGGTCAGGATCCGGCACCGGGAGAAGGCTTTTTTGTCGGCGGCTTCTTTACCGGAGCAGCCCGCGTGTGTGCTTGACGCTCCGCCGGCCCGTTGGTATACTGGCACCATCACGCTTAAAGGGGATGTACTATGAGGATCCTGATCATCCGCCACGCCGATCCGGACTACACCGTGGACTCGATCACGCCCGAGGGCGTCATCCAGGCCGAGTGCCTGGGGG
>CADCQZ010000155.1 GCA_902803675.1 uncultured Eubacteriales bacterium | reverse complement strand
GCGAGTGAATGAGGCATTTGGTCGTAGGGGCCCTATGGGGGAGTACCGGGTATTCCCCCATACCAACTTAGCGCAGCGTAAGCTGAGCCCATCCCCGCCGCGGCGGCATCTAATCGAAAACCGGCGGCCTCCCGGCGGTTTTCGTGAAATCCGGCACAGCCGGATTTCTACCAAACAAATGCCGATATGATCGAGCGGTCACGGCTAAGCGTTTGCGCGCAAACGCGCCTCGTGATCCGCGAGTGAATGAGGCATTTGGCCGTAGGGGTCCTTTGGGGGCGCGGAGCCTGCCGCCGCCGGTGGCGGATGCAGGCAGGCGGAAGCGTGGCGAACAAACGAGCCCTGCAAGTGAGCTCTGCCGAACGCGGCAGGGCGACTATTGTGAGCCTGACCGAGCGCAGCGAGACAGAGGGTATTCCCCCATACCAGCTACGCGTAGCGAAAGCGCAGCGAGCGCCAATTAAACGCTTTACAATTCGCGCCGCCCGGTGTACCATGCCGGTAAAGGATACGGGACCCGAAGAGGCAAAGACATATATCGAATAAACTCATCCGACCGAAAGCACAGCGAGGTGGACCCATGAGCAACAGATACTGCGCCTTTATCAGTTACCGCCACCGGGATCCGGACATGGCGGTGGCCAAGCGCCTGCACACCATGATCGAGACCTTCACGATCCCCGCCGGTATCCGGAGCGAGAAAAAGAAAAAGCACCCGGGAAGGGTGTTCCGCGATCAGGAGGAGCTGCCCCTCACCCCGGACCTGGGGCGGGATATCGAGATCGCCCTGGAGGAGAGCGACTGGCTGATCTGCGTGTGCTCTCCCCGGTATCTGGAAAGCCAGTGGTGCATGCGGGAGGTGGAGTATTTCATCCAGTGCCACGGCCGCGACCGGGTGCTGACCATCCTCACAGAGGGCGAGCCGCAGGACAGCTTCCCCCCACAGCTGCTGGCTGACATGCGGGAGCCCCTGGCCGCCGACGTGCGGGCGGGGTCCGTGCCGGAGATGATCAAAAAGCTGAAGCGGGAGAAACTCCGCCTGCTGGCGCCCATGCTGGGCACCTCCTTCGACGGGCTGTACCAGCGGCAGCGGCGGCGGGCGACGCGGCGCGCCCTGATCGCGGCCCTCATGGTGATCCTGCTCCTGGGATCCTTCCTGACCTATGCCCTGATCCAGAACCGGCGGATCGACGCCCAGCGGGTCACCGCCTCCCGGAACGAGACGGACCTGCTGGTGGAAAAATCCCTGTACTACGAATCGATCCACCGGCGGGACGAGGCCCGGGACCTGGCCCTGCGGGCCCGCGACGTATCCGGGACCATCGACGGCTACGGGGAGGCCTCCGTGCGGGAAGCCCTGGCCATGACCTGCTACGCCGGAGACTTCACCGTGGAGACGATCATCGATATGGATACCCCGGGCAACACCTCGACGACCGATATCTTCTCCCCGGACGGCAGCCTGATCGCCGCGCCCACCGCGGTCACGATGGCGGCCACGCCCTCCGCGATGATCGAAGCCTTCACGCTCACATGCTGCGACGCCTCCACCGGGCAACGCCTCTGGCAGGATCAGTACGACAGCGCGATCACCTCCGTGCGCTGGCGGGAGGACTCCGCTGCCCTCGTGGTCACGGCCAAGTGGGCCCATACCGTGCGCGTGCTGGAGGCCCGGACCGGCAAAGCGCTGCACGAGCTTTATCTGCCCTGGGCCTTCACCGCCTGCTTCTCCGGCCACGATATCTACATCTGCTTCGACAAGGGCATCGTCCGGTGGGATCCGGAAAAGGATCCCGAGGGGCAGAACATGACCCTGTACGGCACGGACCTCACCCAGTTCGGCGACGCCCAGGTGTTCCACGGGCGGTACGTCATGGCCCACCCCAACGCCGCCGCGCCGGATCAGTTCAGGATCGTGGACATGGAGCGCGGCCTGATGGCCTCTTATGACCTGCCCTTCCAGCCCGCGGTGACCGGCTATACCCTGTCCCCGGACGGGCAGAAGCTGTTCATCCGCCAGTTCGCCAGAGTGTACGTGTGCGACCTTGAGACCGAGGACATCCTGTGGCAGCGCGATCTGGACCGGGGCACATTCCCGCCGTCCACCGCGCATCAGCCGGATCCGATATGGTTTGGGGACCGCATCTTCGACAATATCACGGGCATGGAGCCCGAGGAAAAGCGCGTGGACGCCTATGACGCCCTGACCGGGGATATGCTCTACAGCCTTGAAGGCGAAAACTGCCTGGGCGTCACCCCGGACGGGCAGCACCTGATCTGCTCCGGGGGCATCTACCGCCTGGAGGACGGCAGCCTGCTCACGGCCCTGACCGGCACGCTGGTGGCGTTCGACAGGGAGCAAAACCATTACCTGGTGCGTGAGACCGCCACCCTGAAGGAGACCGCCCTGGGCAGGGGCAGCCAGTACGCCCTGGACACCTATCAGGGCACGCTGTACAAGGAGACCAATCCGGAGCGGTATCTGATCAGCCCGGACGGGAAGTATACGGCGCTCATCAGCGAGGCCAATAACGCCGTGATCCTGGCCGATCTCAAGAGCGAGGACAATGCCCAGCACCAGGTGCGGGATTTCAACCTGGGGTCCATGCCGACGGCGGTCAAGGTGGTCTTCTCCCCCGACAGCACGCTGGTGGCCCTGGGCGGGTCCAACGGCAATGTCGCCGTCTATGACCTGGCGACCGGTGAAGAAAAGGGGACCTGGTTCAATTATTTCCCCAACAACGCGCTGAACGGCATCAGCTTCAGCGCGGACGGCGCTTTCCTGATGGCGGCGAACTACAGGCTGGACAGCTTCAGCGTGTACTCCGCCCTGACCGGCCGGATGATCTACGAGATGCACGCCACGAAGCCCGTGAAGGACTGGGGCTTCGATCAGGGCACCGGCGACGCCGCCGTGGTGTATGAGGACGGCAGCGCCCTCTTGGCCCGGATATTCAACACGCCGGAAAAGCTGTATGACTACGCGGCGGAGCAGGTCCGGTCAGGGAAGGACTGATCGGAGGCGGAACGCGCCTGAGGGCATGGCAAAGACCCCTGACGGGATCTGATCGGAAGGAACGACCTCATCCCCCGCCTGACGGCGGGACCTTCCCCAGGGGGGAAGGCTTTCAGGGCTGCAGCAGGCAGATCGCGCACAAAGGATCTGAGATGCTGTCGACACGATCGGCCTTCTCCTGCGGAAAAGTCGGCAGGCGCCGGCCTGACGGTCGATGGCGTGACCCCGGACACACTTTTCCTGCCGGCATGTTCCTGCACGACGCAGATGAGAGCCCCCGCGTACGGTCCCGCTCGCGCGACCCGGCGGCGGGTCAGGGCTTCTTCCATCAAAAACGATCCGGCGCGGCTTGGCTGCCGCGCCGGATCGATATATGATATATGTCTGCTGCGTTTCTTTATCAGTACCTGGTGGCG
>CADCQZ010000154.1 GCA_902803675.1 uncultured Eubacteriales bacterium | reverse complement strand
GGCCGGACGATGTTCAAGAGCATCCGCAAGTTCCTGATCTTCCAGCTGACGGTAAACCTGTCTGCGGTGCTGACCTGCTTTATGGCGCCGCTGCTGGGCGAGAACACCATCCTGACGGTCATCCAGCTGCTGCTGGTCAACCTGGCCATGGACACGCTGGCGGCCATCGCCTTCGGCAGCGAGCCCGCGCTGAAGGAATACATGAAAGAAAAGCCCGTGCCGCGGCAGGAGAGCATCGTGACGAAGAAGATGATCACGGAAGTAATCGTCGCGGCGCTGTTCATCACCTTTATGTGCCTGAATATCCGGTTCGTTCCGGTTTTCCGGAACTGGTTCGGGATCGGCGGAACGTCGGCGGAGCATATACGGACTTATCTGAACTCCGCGGTGTTCGCCACCTTTATGATGGCGATCACCTTCAACGGCTTCAATGCCCGCACGGAGCACCTGAACGTGTTCGAACACCTGGGCAGGAACAGGAACTTCCTGCTGGTCATGGGCACGGTGCTCCTGGTGCAGTTTGTGTTCGTCACCCTGGGCGGGGAAGTGCTGAGCGTGACGCCGCTGAATCCGGTTACATGGATCATCTGCCTGACGGCTGCGTTCCTGGTCATTCCCATCGACCTGATCCGCAGGACGATTGTCAGAAGGGGACAGGCAAATGGCTGACAAACAAAAAAGGATCCGGCTTTCCTTCAACGCGCCGGCGGTCCTGGGATTTGTTTTTATCTGCGCCGCTGTACAGGTTGTCAGCGTACTGACCGGCGGAGAGAGCAACCGCGCCGTCTTCAGTGTATACCGCTCCTCCCTGCGGGACCCGCTGACCTATGTGCGGTGCGTGACGCATGTGTTCGGCCACGCGGACTGGTCCCACCTGATCGGGAACATGATGTATATCCTGATCCTCGGTCCGATGATTGAAGAAAAATACGGCACACGCAATACCGTGATCGTCATGGCTGTCACGGCGGCGGTGACCGGAATCATCAATATGGTGTTTTTCCCGCATGTGATGCTGATGGGCGCCAGCGGCATCGTGTTTGCTTTTATCCTGATGTCCTCCATCACGACCCGGGAGGACCGGACCATTCCGGTGACGTTCATTCTGGTGGCTGTGCTGTATATCGGGCAGCAGGTGTGGCAGGGACTCTTTACCAGGGACAATATCTCCCAGATGGCCCACATTGCGGGCGGCGCCGTCGGCACGGTGCTGGGCTTCGTGATGGGCCGGAACCGGAAGGAACGGAAGCCGGGTCAGTTCTGAGAAGGCATGGACCAGTGGGGCATGATGATTCCCTCGCGGTCAAAGCGCGCCTTGATCCGGGTGCGGATGTCCCGTTCAATGCGCCAGTGCTCGCCGACGGGGCAGGGGACCGAAACCTGAAGCCGGACAGAACCGGGATCGAACGCCACGATGCTCATAACAACCGGCACGCTGTCGATTCCCTCGATCTCCTTCGCGGCGATCTCCATCTCTTCTTTGATCATGACGACCAGGCGCTCCTGATTCTCCTCGTAGGGGCAGGGCACGTTCACGATGGCCCGCTTGAATTCGCGGCTCATATTCGTGATGGACCGGATGTCGCCGTTGGGAATGGTGCAGACGTTGCCGTTGTAGTTCCGCAGGGACGTGGTCCGGATGGTGATGGACTCCACGGTGCCGTCCAGGTCGTTGATGCTGACCAGGTCGCCGACGGAGTAGCTGCCTTCCCCCCAGATGAACAATCCGGCCAGGAGATCCTTGACAAGGGTCTGGGCGCCGAAGGCCAGCGCGATACCGACGACTCCCGCAGCGGCCAGCAGGGACGTGACGTCCACACCGAAAAAGTGCAGGGCGACCACCACGATGATAAAGTACATGATATAGTTGAATACGCTGGAAACAATGGACCGGAAAGTATCCGCCTTCCGCGCGGAAGCCGGGTCTTTTTTTCCTTTTGCCTTCGCCAGCGACCGGATGACCGCCCGGCCGATCCGGAGCACGACCAGGCCGATGACCAGGACTGCGGCGGCCATCAGGAGGCGGCTGAGGATCTGGGGCATATGGCTGATCAGGTTGCCGGCGGTTTCCGCAGCGTCGCTGACATGGTCCTTCAGCTCGTTGGCGACCTGCTCTCCGACGCCCGGCGCGGGGGAAGGCGTCAGGGCTGCGACGGCGCTGCCGATC
The DNA here is from genome assembly GCA_902803675.1 of uncultured Eubacteriales bacterium. The sequence goes on along the minus strand of CADCQZ010000154.1, from coordinate 521 downwards.
ATATGGTTCATCATGATCCCTCCATTCGGTCTTCGTGGCCTGTTTTGCGGCGCAGGGCGATCTTGTCCGCCAGGAGCATGAACACGCCGACAAACAGGAACAGGTAATAGGTGAAGAAGCGCCAGACGAGCAGGGCGAGCCCGATGGTACCGCCGGTAAAGATATTCCGGAAGTAATACAGGAAACCGCCCTCCTGGGCGCCACTGGCGCCGGGAAGGGGCGTATAGCTGGCGCTGACGAAGAGCAGGAAGCTCAGCGTGAGCAGGTGGTACCAGTGGGTGCCGGACATGCCGAACGCATGGTATACAAAGACGATGGAGCCGGTGAGCCCCAGCAGGCTCAGTCCGCTGCAGAGGCACTGCTGCAGAATGCGGAGCGGGGAGCGGAGAATGTTGGAAACGGCGGTATGGTAGGTGTCCAGTACGCGGGATGCTCTTTCCTCCGCACTTTCCCGGTTCCGGATAATGCGGATGCAGGAAAGCAGCCGGATTGCCCAGGAGGCGAGTTTCCGGACCAGTTCC
>CADCQZ010000153.1 GCA_902803675.1 uncultured Eubacteriales bacterium | reverse complement strand
TACAGCTTCGTGCCCATATCCGAGGCCGTGATCTGCACCGTGCCGCAGCCGAAGTCACGCGCCTCCCGGATCACCCGGGAGAGCAGCTCCTTTCCGATCCCCTGCCTGCGGAGCTCCGGCGCGGTGTACATGCTGGATATCAGGCCGATCCGGCCCGTCGGGCAGCCGAAATACGGCGGCTTTTCCACGAAGGACACGGCGCCGGTGCCCACGATCCGGCCGCCCCGCTCCGCCACCCAGGCGGCGAAGGTGCCGTCCGCCATATGCCGGGCATAGTAGTCTTTAAGGGCCGGCCTTAAGTCGATCTCCTCCCGGGCGCCCTCCTCCCGCAGCTGGGCGATCCTCAGGGCGATGAAGGCCTCCAGGTCCTGAGGGATGAGCCGCCTGAAAACGATGGGATCCATGATGCCGCCTCCTCACGTTTTTTCCTGAAAGAACTCGATCTCCTCCCCCAGGGGCCCCACGCAGAACGCCATCCGGGCCTCCAGAGGGGGATCCGAAGCGATCAGGATATCCTTCGGCCCCAGGAACACGGGGCACCCGGCCGCGCGCGCCTTTTCCGCCGCCGCGTCCACGTCGTCCACCGCGAGGGCGAAGTGGCGCACGGCGCCCTTCTCTTTGACGCCCTCCCCGTTCGAGAAGATCTCGATGAGGCCGCATCCGGTATCGATCATGATCCCTTCCGGCCATTCCCTTTTTAAGGCCAGGCCCAGCGCGCCCAGGTAAAACGCCTTCGCTCTGGCCAGTTCCTCAGCTGTGCCGCACTTCATGGACACATGATGGATCCCCGTGATCATTCTCTTTTCCCTCCGGGCCGCATATTGCCGCTCTTTCAGACCGTGTTCTGAAGCTTCATGCCATCGTCAGTGTTATTTTGTCAGATCAGTGAACGAACGGAGATCTCCGCAATACTGTTTCGAATGTCGGCCGCGATCGGGAAAGATCCGCATCAGAACGGCGACGAGCCGGTGCCCGAACGGCACTATACGCCCCGTCCGCCCGCTCACGCCCGCTTCCCCCGCCGGGCAAAAACGCCGAACACGCCCGAAAGCAGCTGCCTTGCCGTGCCGTCCCGGTCGTTCTGAAGGGGCCGCACCAGGAACACGGCGGACAAGAGCCGCAGCGCGACGGACAGGAGCACCAGGGCCTTGAACCGGTCGAAGCTCCCGGCGAACCAGCCGGCGCTCTCCCATCCCTCCAGCAGGGCGCCCCCGCACAGGGAGCCCAGGGCCGTGCCCGCAAGGCAGGTCACGCAGGCGAACACGGCGATATAGGAGGGCCGGGCCTCATCCGGCGACGAGGAGAGCTGCAGGCTGTTGGCGGCCAGGTTGCTCCCGCTCCAGCAGGCGGCGCCGATGAAATTGCGCAGGAACACCGGCCACACGGCCCCCGGTACGGAAAACAGATAGAACGCATCCGTCAGCGACGCGGCCACGGCGGCCACCTGCATCACGCTCCGGCTGCCGTACCGGTCCATGGCCCGGCCCCAGCGCGGCATCACCAGGATGGTGGCCACCGCCGACGCCGCGGAGCCGAAGGCCGTCATCTGCGTGAAGCTCAGGCCCATCTCGTTGACGGAGTAGCGCGCCAGATAGGGCGCGCACAGGTTCGCGGTGAAGCACCAGGCGGTCCACATCACGATCAGGCCGCAGAAGGGCCTGTTGCGTCGGATCGCTTTGAGCACCGGCCCGATCCTCAGCTTCCGGGGCTGGTCGGAGTACTTCTCCACGCAGAAGCCGAAGCAGATCATGTCCAGCATGCCCAGGGTGCCGCCGATCGCGAACACGATCACATACCGGTCATACTCCGGCAGGGTGTCCAGCAGCCAGGCGATCAGAAGGCTGAAGCCCAGGTTGAATCCCGCCAGCACCATATCCCTGAAGGAGAACCATCTGCCCCGGAGCCTGAGGGGCGCCAGGTCCGACAGCCAGGGCAGCCAGCACACGTTGATCACCGCCCCGCAGCAGGAGGACAGCCCCAAAAGGAAGATCAGCGTCCACAAGGGCAGCCACTGCGGATCCGCGGGCACCACGAGCGGCACCAGGCCGAAGAGCAGCCACAGGAACCGGGAAAACAGACCGTAGGTCAGCATATATTTCTTTCGCATCTGGGTGCGGCTCACCAGGATGGAAAAGGGGATCTGCATCAGGGCGGCGATCTGCGGGATGCCGTTGATCATGCCGAAGGCCAGGTCCCCGGCCTTCAGCTGATTGGCAAGGCCCACCATGGCGGGGGTCGCGCCGCCGCAGACCACCCCGAACAGGTTGCCGAATATATTGCCCAGCAGGATCAGGTTGAGGCTGCGGCGGATGGCCTGAGGCAGGCGGAACTCGTCATACAGCAGGCTCAGCCCGGAGGGGCCCCGCCCGGTCAGCATCTTTCCCATAACACCCGTCCTTTCGTCCCTGGGCACAGCGAGATCGCAGGCATTATAGGACTGCGCCCGGCAGTTCGTCAAGCGCTGTATCATCGGAAGGCCCGTCTCCGCGGCGCATGGCCGCCGCGCGTCAAAAAAGGGGCTGTTGCACAAGCAACAGCCCCAAAATAATAAGAAACGGAAACATATGGTTGGAAAGCGAACCAGGGAGAACAAAAAAAGGATAAGAGAGAGGATATAAAACAGCAAGGTTATAAAAATACCGGAATTAACTGT
>CADCQZ010000152.1 GCA_902803675.1 uncultured Eubacteriales bacterium | reverse complement strand
TTCACGTCGAAGGAACCGGTGAGGCCCTTGGCCTTCACGGTGCCGCCCTTGCCTTCGGCGGCGGGCTCTTCGGCGGGAGCGGGCTCGGCGGAAGCGAAGCTGTTGACAGCGTCGATCACGGCCTTGCTGGAGATAGTAGCGCCGCTCACGGCGTCGATGCCGTCCACGGGCAGGGCCTTGCCGGCGAACTGGCCGAGGAAGTCTTCCGTGTTGACCTTCGCCAGGAAGTCTTTGTCCATCTCGGAATCGCTCTCGCCCAGGGTGACGGCCTTGACGGTACCGTCATCGTTCAGGTCGACAGTCACGTCGAAGGAACCGGTGAGGCCCTTGGCCTTCACGGTATTGCCGCTCCCGGTGCCGGCGGGCTGCGCGGGCTCGGGGGTCTCCTCGGGGATGCCGGCATACTCGCGGTAAGCCTTGTTGACCGCGCTGATCACGCCCTTGCTGGAAATGGTGGCGCCGGCAACGGTGTCCACGGCGCTCTCATCGACCGGGGCGTTCACGCCGAGGAACTGGGACAGGAATTTGTTATCGTTCTGCACGCGGCCCAGGAAAGCGCTGTCTTCCGCGGTGGAAGCGTCACCCACCTGGATGCCGTCCACGGCGCCGCTGCCGTCGATGGACACGCTCACGTCGAAGGTGCCGGTCAGGCCCTTGCCCTCGGCGGTATAGACCTGGGAGCCGTCCTTCAGGCTCAGATCCGCTTCGTTGCCGGCGTCGGCGGTCTGGGCGGCGAACGCGGCGGGATCGTTGACGTAGAGCAGGATCATGTTCACGGCGTCATTGACCGCTGTGGAGGTGATCGTCGCGCCGCTGATGGCGTCCACATCGGTGCCCAGGGCCAGTTCGGTGCCGCCCTTGCCGATGTACTGTTTGTAGAAGCTCTCGTCCTTGGCTTTCGCGCCGTATCCGGCACTCTCGTTGAAGTTCTCATCGCCCAGGACGATATCGGTGATGCTGCCGTCCTTGACTTCCAGCTCCACATACACGGGGCCGCCGAAGCCCTGCTTGCTGGTGCTGTAGCGGTCGTTCCCCAGTTCCTCCACGAGCACCACGGGCTCGTTGATCTTGAAGCCCGCGCGCTCGGACATCTCCTTGATGGCCTTGTTGACACCGCGCACCACCGCGCTGGAGGTGATGGTGGCGGAGGTGATGGCGTCGATCTCACCGCCGTTCTTTTTCAGGTCGACGGGATATTCTTTCCCGGCAAACTGCTCATAGAACGCGGGCTCCTTGGACTTGGCGCCCAGGCCGGCGGTCTCGGAGAAATTGTCACCGCCCACGCGCACACCGGTGATCACGCCCTTGTCGTCCACGCCGACGGTCACGTCCACATCGCCGCCGAAACCCTGTACGGTGGTGGTTGAGACATAGCCGGCGGTGCTGCCGTCAGCGGCTTTGCCGATCACCATCAGTTCCTCGCCCTGTGAGCCGTCGTCATTCTGGGCATAGACCGATTCAAAATCGTTGGCGGTCTCGAGGAGCTGCTTCTGAGTGGCGATCTTGTTTTCGACTGACCGTTTCGCGATCGTGTCCTTGGTGATCTCGTAAGTGCCGCCAAGGCACAGTGCGGCCACGAGTGTGACCAAGGTCAGGATCAGCCACGCGGGTGCTTTTCTTTTCATAGGGGTTCCTCCTATATAAAAGTTTTCCGGATCACTGATTAACAGGTCTGCCGAGCATCTTCCCGGCGGCTTCAAGGTCCCCGTCGCGGATGTAATGTCTTATGGCGGTGCTGGAGATCAGCCGGCCCTCGTCCGTCATCACGGGGGGGATGACATGCAGCCGGATGCCGGCCCGGGCGCACAGCTCCTCCAGGGACCGGGCGTTGCCGCGGGCGTCTTTGCCGAAAGTGAAATGGAACCCGATCACGAGAGTCTTCGCCATGCACTGTTCCAGCAGGATCCTTTCAAAAAAATCCCGGTAGTCCATGGCCCCTACGGTCCCGGTGAAGGGACAGCAGATCACGTCCCTGATCCCGTACTGATGCATCAGCCGGGACTTTTCTTCCACCGTGGTCAGGATATCGCCCCTGGCCTCCGGATGGAAGAAAGCGTAGGGCGGTACATCGAATGTGAATGCCGTCGGGACAAGGCCCTCTTCCCGGGCCGCCGCGACGGTCTTTCTGATCAGGGCCTGATGCCCCAGATGGACGCCGTCGAAAGTCCCGAGACAGACAGCGGCCGGTGCCTCGGCGCGGTATGCGTCATTCAGTGTGATCAGCCCCATCATGCCTCCCGATCGATCATAGATTCAGAGCGCCCTGGGAATAAAGCATCGGGATGAGCCCGTCTGTGAAACGGACGCTTCCGTCGGTGCCGATCCAGTACGCTTCCGCGCCGTCGAACGCGTTCACGAACGCCATCCCGGTCTCGGGATCCATGTTGAATAGGGCTGTGGACATCATGTCGGCCAGTCCGGAGTCTTTTGTCACGATGGTCACCGAGCGCATGTTGGCGGCCGGCATCAGCGTGTCGGGATCGATGATGTGATGATAACGGACCCCGTCCACCACATAGTACCGCTGATAGTCGCCGCTGGTCACGATGGACAGATCATTGGCGTAGATCAGATCCAGCCACTGGCCGATATGGTCCGGATCCTCCACACCCACAGACCAGGCCTTTTTGCCGTTGTGTGGCCGGTGTCCGCAGCGCACGTTGCCGCCGGCGTTGATGAGGAAAGACGTCATCGGGCTCTCCAGCAGCCATTGAGCCGCTTTTTCCACGGTGTATCCCTTGGCGACGGCTCCCAGGTCGATCCGGACGCTGTCATCGGTCCTTGTCACGGTCAGGTTTTCCTCATCCAGGATCAGGGTGTCAAGATCGATGTGCCCGTCGGCCGCGATCAGGTCTTCCATGGGCGGTATCGCTGTCCCCTCGGCGCGGTACTCGTGCCAGATCTCCAGCACGCTCCCCATCGCGATATTGACGCGCCCGTTGAACAGGGGCTGTTTTTCCTTCGCCCACACGAGCAGTTCCATCAGTTCCGGTTCCACCGGTACCGCTGTCCCGGCGGGGGACCGGTTCAGGGCGTACAGGTTATCCACGCCGTCATAGGGATTGTATCCGTCGTAAACGCGGTGATACCGCATGAACAGATCCATGAAGCCGGCGAATACGGTATCGAAGGCTTCTTCGCTTTCCGTATAGCCGATCAGGCTGATGACGGTATCGAACGCGTCATAAAAACTTTTGCTGTATCGGATAAGATCGCTTGGACCCGCCGTGACGCTCAAAGGAGCGCCAAGGAGCAGGATCAGCGACAGGATCAGGCTCAAAAACCGCAGCGGCATAGTCACCTCATACGCGAAAAATCAATCTAAATGATTATACCAAATCCGCCCAGTTGTTTCAATAAGTATGGTGTCGAAAAAGCTCATATTGGGGCTGTTCGGTATGGAATTTTGATTACAAAAATATTACAAAAGATGAAAGACATCCGGCAAAGGAAAACCGCCGCTGTGAGCGGCGGATAAGGGGCGGGACGGATGTCATTCCACGAGTTTTTTCATGATCCGGATATTCTCCTTCAGGCTGCGTCCTTTGGCGAACACGCTGCCCGTGCCGCCCACCAGGATGGTGGCGCCGGCCTCGAGCATCTTCGGTGCCGTCTCGGGGCTCACGTGGCCGTCCATCTCGATCAGGATATCGCCCCGGCCGTGATCTTCGAGCATTTGTTTCAGGTCGCTCACTTTTTTGAGGCAGGCGGGGATCAGAGGCTGCCCGGCGAATCCGGGGTTGACGGACATGATGTTGACGTAGTCCAGATCGTCCAGGAGGTATTCCAGCACGCTCAGTCCCGTGGACGGGTTCAGGCTCAGTCCTGGATGGACGCCCTTTTTCCTCAGGGTCGAAAGGGCGCGCTGCACATGGACACAGGCTTCCGGATGCAGCGATACGAAGTCGCCTTCCCTGAAGGGGATCCAGTCCAGCTTCATGTCGGCATCGGTGACCATCAGATGGATGTCGAAGGGGACGGCGGTGATCCTGCCCAGCTGGCGGATCCAGTCCAGCCCCAGAGCGATGTTGGGCACGAACTGACCGTCCATCACGTCGATGTGGAGAAGCTCGATCCCCTCTTCCTCAAGCGCACGCAGGTCCCGTTCCACGTTCATCATGTCGGCGCACATCATGGACGGCGCCAGGATCATTCTTTTCATTTTCTGCTCCTTATCATCTTTGGACAGTCAGGCTGTCCGTTTTGCGTTTGGTCAGGCCGGCGGTGCGATCGCGGCCGTGCCTGCTTTTCCCGCGGGACGGCCCCGGGGATCTCGGCTCGTCAGTGCTTCAGGTACGCGCTCAGTTTCCGAGCGCAGCCGGTGTCCTCCCAGGGGAAGCCTTCCCGGCCGAAATGCCCGTAGGACGCGGTCGCCCGGTAGATGGGGCGGCGAAGGTCAAGACGGTCGATGATGGCGGCGGGCCGCATGTCGAAGTTCTCGCTGACGATCCCGGCCAGTTCGTCGTCCGGCAGCTTCCCGGTGCCGAAGGTGTCCACGGTCAGGGAGACCGGCTCCGCCACACCGATGGCATAGGCCAGGGCGATCTGAGCACGGTCACACAGCCCGGCGGCTACCAGGTTCTTGGCCGCGTGACGGGCGGCGTAGGCCGCGCTGCGGTCCACTTTGCTGGGATCCTTGCCGCTGAAGGCGCCGCCGCCGTGGGGGCAGTAACCGCCGTAGGTGTCCACGATGATCTTGCGGCCCGTCAGCCCGCTGTCGCCCGCGGGGCCGCCCACCACGAAACGGCCGGTGGGATTGATGAAATACCGGGTGCCCGCGTGCAGGAGCTCTCCGGGGATCTCGTGTTTGATGACCTGTTCGATCATCGCTTCCCGGATCTCTTCCTGGGAGATGTGCTCCTCATGCTGAGTGGATATGACCACGGCGTCCACGGCCGCCGGGCGTCCGTTCTCATAAGCCACGGTCACCTGCGCCTTGCCGTCGGGCCGCATCCAGGGGAGAAGGCCGCTCTTGCGCACGTAAGCCATGCGCCTTGTCAGCCGGTGGGCCAGGGCGATGGGCATCGGCATCAGCTCGGGCGTCTCGTTGCAGGCGTAGCCGAACATCATGCCCTGGTCGCCCGCGCCCTGTTCATGGGAGTCGGTCACGTCCACGCCCTGGGCGATGTCGGGGCTCTGGCCGTGCACGGCGGTCAGCACCGCGCAGGAAGAGCCGTCAAAGCCCTTCTTGGCCCGGTCATAGCCGATATCGTTGACCACCTGACGCACGATGTCGGGGATCTCCACGTAGCCTTTGGTGGTGATCTCGCCCATGACCAGGATGAGGCCGGTAGTGGTACAGGTCTCGCAGGCCACCCTGGATAAGGGGTCCTGCTCCAGAAGGGCGTCCAGGATCGCGTCGGAGATCTGGTCGCAGATCTTGTCGGGATGTCCCTCCGTCACGGATTCTGAGGTGAACAGTTTTCTCATAAGTCTTCCTCCTTGTGATCGTATCGCGCAAAAGAAAGGCGCGTGTCCGCAGACAAGCGCCGTCAAAGATCTTTCACGCCTTATCTGCCGGTACTGTGATGTACCGTCGGAATTGGCACCGCACGCGTCGCGCCGGTTGCCGGGCATCATCGGGCCGTTCCCTCCGCCACTCTTGATAAGGTATTCGGTTCGTTCGTATTATAGCACGGCCGGTCCGCGGTGTCAACGCGTTCATCGCCCCTGCCCGTGCGGCGTGCCGGTCCCGTTCGATCGAAAATTTTGTTTTATTTGGTATGTTTTTGCATTGACGAAGAGAGGTTGTTCTGGTATAATCACTGCAAAAGAACGGAAACGTGTGCGTAACTCAATATTTCTGGACGCCCGAGGCGTGATAAAGGGGAGACGGCGAGTGAAACACAAAAAAATACGGTATCCCGTGACCAGGGAACGGTTGAAGAACCAGTTTTTGAATGTGGTGAAGAACCCTTTCAATATGATCGTTTTTTTCAGCCTCATCATATTGTTCTGTCTGATCGTGATCCCGCTCCTGCAGATGATCGCCTCCACGTTCACGGCGGCCAAGTCGGAGATCCGGCGCATCGGCGGTCGACCGGGGGATTTCACGCTGTACTACTGGCGGTACATCCTGCTGAGCAACATGGCTGAATCCACTCTGTGGGGGCCGCTCAAAAACTCGCTGATCGTGGGATTGTTCACGGTCCTGGTATCGGTGCCGCTGGGGTCTGTACTGGGATGGCTGATCGTGCGGTCCGATATCCCCGGGAAAAAGCTGCTGGGCATGCTGGTGGTGATCCCCTACATGATCCCTTCCTGGTGCAAGGCGCTGTCCTGGCTGGCGGTGTTCCGCAATGAGCGTTCCGGAGCCCTGGGCTTCCTGGCCGGCCTGGGCATGCAGATACCGGACTGGCTCGCCTACGGGCCCATAGCCATCGTGCTGTGCATGTCGCTGCACTATTACGCTTTTTCCTACATCAACGTTTCTTCCGCCCTGCGTTCCATCAATTCGGAGCTGGAGGAGATGGGGGAGATCTGCGGTGCGACGAAACCTCAGATCCTGAAGTCCATCACCCTTCCGCTGGTGCTTCCGAGCATCCTTTCCTCCATTATCATGACCCTGTCCAAATCTATCGGCACCTACGGCGTGGCCGCCAACCTGGGCAACCGCATCGGCTATTATACCCTGGCCACCAAAATGAAAGTGTTCATCAGCGACGGACCGCGGAATGTGGGTTATGCCATGAGCCTGGTGCTCATCGCCCTGGCGGCGCTGATCATTTTCTCCAATCAGCGGATCATCGGTGTCCGGAAGTCCTATGCCACCATCGGCGGGAAAGGCGGCAGGAGCACCGATATGAAGCTCGGCAGGGCGAAAAAGCCTCTGATGGCGTTCCTGGTGTTTTTCCTGGCGGTCGCGATGGTCATGCCCATGTTCGTCCTGGTGATGGAGACATTCCAGATCACCACCGGCAACGGATACGGCCTGGATAATCTGACACTGTACAACTGGATCGGTACCGTCGACCAGGCGCAGAAATATACGAGCTATCCCGGGATCTTCCAGAACCCCGAATTCGGTGTCAGCCTTTGGAACACCGTGAGGCTCACCTTCATCGCCTCGGTCATCACGGCGCTGTGCGGCCAGTTCCTGGGCTATATCTCCACGCGGGGCCGCGGCCGTTGGTACGGATCGCTCACCGAGCAGCTGGTGTTCATCCCCTATCTGATGAGCGGCGTAGCGTTTTCCACCATGTACTTCGCCATGTTCTCCAGGCCTCATCTGGGCGGGCTGATCCCGTCGCTGTACGGCACCTTCACCCTGATCGTGCTCACCAGTGTCGTCAAGCATTTCCCCTTCGCGAGCCGGTCCGGCACGGCCAATATGATGCAGATATCCACCGAACTGGAGGAGGCGGCCACCATCAACGGCGCATCTTTCTGGCAGAGGCTGCGAAGGATCGTGCTGCCGCTTGCCAAAAACGGCTTCGTTTCCGGCTTTATGCTCACCTTCATTTCCATCGCCAAGGAATTGGACCTGATCATCATCATGATGGACAAAAAGACTCAGACCATGTCCTACCTGGCTTTCACCTATTCCCAGGAGGGGTATAACCAGATGGCCGACGCCATCTCGGTCTGCGTGCTGTTCTTCATCCTCGTGTGCTACATCATCGCGAACCGGTTCGGCGCGGATATCGGCAAGAGCTGGTGATCCCGCGGCGGGCGGGATGTCCCTTTTTGACGTTTTTCTCTGGGTCGTATCTGTGATCGCCATCATTGACGGAGAGGATTGTGAACGATGAGCAAGATCGAATTGAAAAACATCAACAAGTACTACGGCGACAATCATGTGCTCAAGGATCTGACCCTCACTATCCAGGACGGGGATTTCATGACCCTGCTGGGCCCGTCCGGCTGCGGGAAGACCACCACGCTGCGCGTGATATCCGGTCTTGAGCAGCCCCAGGGCGGTGTGATGCTCATCGACGGCAGGGAAGCCATCAATGCGGAAAAGGCCTTCTTCCTGGAACCCAGCAAGCGCGGGCTCAATCTCGTGTTCCAGTCCTACGCGCTCTGGCCGCATATGACCGTGTTCGAGAATATCGCTTTCGGCCTGAAGATCCAGAAGCTGCCCAAGGCGGAAACGGAAAAGCGGGTCCGGGACGCGCTGAAGATGATGCGCATCGATGAGTATGAGAAGCGGTATCCCAACGAGCTGTCCGGCGGTCAGCAGCAGCGTGTGGCCATAGCTCGGGCCGTGGCGAGCAACCCCAAACTGCTGCTGCTGGATGAGCCGCTGAGCAATCTGGCTGCGCGGCTCCGCATCGACATGCGGTCGGAGCTTCTGCGCCTGCACCGGGATCTCGGGACCACCATCGTTTACGTGACACACGATCAGGTGGAAGCGCTCACCATGTCTACCAGGATCGCGCTGTTCAAAGCGGGCGAGCTGAGTCAGGTATCCACGCCGGTGGAATTGTACATGAACCCGATCGATCTTCAGGCGGCGGATTTTATCGGCAATCCCCGCATCAATTTCCTTGAGGGCAGCGCTGTCATGGAGGCGGACGGGCTGCGCGTGACCAGTCCCCTGGGCGCGCACCTGTTCCCGAAGAAAGATATGACGGACGAGCCCCTGCCCAAGGGGGAGTTCAAGGTGGTGGTCGCGGTGCGGCCCGAGCAGATCCGGATCGAGACCCATGAGATGCCGGGCACGCTCCCCGTGACGGTGTATGCCAACCAGCCCGCCGGCTCGGAGACACTGGTATCTCTCCAGGCGGGAAAGAGCGGTTTCCTGGCCAAGCAGCTGGGGCTCGTGCATTTTGAGATCAACCAGCAGCTGTATGTGCATATCCCTCCGGAGAAGATCAATATCTACTGTGCGGAGACCACCCGGCTGATCAAGCGGGCACGGCTGGAAGAGGGCGATCTGCCCCGGTGATCAAGTGCCTCTGCGCCGAGGGAACGGCGCTGTGATAATGTATCCTCAAGATCGAAAGGAGAAATGAACGATGAAGAAGAGCCTCTTCGCGCTGCTGCTGGCATTCCTTATGGTCGTCGGCTGCTGCACCGCCTCCCTGGCGGAAAAAGACTATGGTCCGATCTATGACGACTGGAGCGGCATGACGGACGAACAGCTGTATGAACTCGCCAAGGCCGAAAAGGGCGAACTGACCGTGTACGCGACCTCGTCCAAGATGCTCAAGGCCGAGAAAGGCTTTGAGGAACTGTATCCCGATATCGATCTTGTGATCTACGATCTGGACCAGGATGAAGTGCTGAGCAAGTGCCGCATCGAAGCCGAGACCGGCAACATCACCGCCGACGTGCTCCAGGCCAAGGACGTGAACGGAGATGTGTTCTTCGATTTCTACGAGGAAGGTTTCTGCACCGCTTACTATCCCAAGGATATCTGTGAGCATATCGATCCCGAACTGATGCGCTACGGCTATCCGCTGTATGCTTCCCAGTCGTTCTGGTACTACAACACCGAAGCCTTCCCGGACGGCAGCCCCGTCACGAACTGGTGGCAGATCATCGAAAAGAACGAGGACGGTACGCAGAAATACCGTCTGTTCACCAAGGAGATCGGCCAGGAGACCGCGTATCTGTCCCTGTTCGCCAGTTTCATCCTGAACGCGGACCAGATGGAAGCGGCCTATGAAGCGGCTTACGGCCAGCCCCTGGAGTATACTTACGACCCCTCCGACTTTGAGTTCGAAGTGCCGGAAAAGAACGCGGGCGTGGAATACCTGTGGCGGTTCTCCCAGATGAAAATGACGTTCATCGGTGACGGTGATGAACTGGTGCTTGCCGTGCATAACTCCACGGCCGATGATCCTGCGCTGTGCCTGGCGTCCGGCGGCAAGATCGGCAACCGGGATGAATCCGGTTACAACATCGGCTGGTGCATGGGCATGGCTCCCTACACGGGGCTTGAAAACTGCGAGTACATGTATGTGGTGGAGGGCGGCGGCAATCCTGCCGGAGCGCGTCTGTTCATCCGCTATATCACCGGCGGCGCGGACGGCAAGAGCGGCGGCCTGAAGCCCTTCCAGAAGGAAGGCAACTGGGCGGTGCGCGATGATGTGGAATCCAAGTGGAACCCGGCCAGTCTGGAGGAATGCGGCGCTGTCGAGGGCGACCTGGAGGGCATCTACGGCATTTTCCTGGATACGCAGGATATGTGGACCTACTGGCTCGCCAAGAATCCCAACATGTGATGAAAGGGTCCGTGCCGGGGGAAGGGTGTCTCAGGGCATCCTTTCCCCGGGATGCTGATCGGGCGGAGGCGCGGAGTTGAGCAAGAAGGAGAGCCTGACGGAAAAGCAAAGACGGGAAAAACAGCGGAAGCGGGCGGACAGCTTTTGGAGCGCGTTTCAATTCACTGAGAACGGGCGGCCCAAAAGCAGTCTGATCGTGTACACGTTTTCCCTGAGCATCCTGTTCGGGCTGGTGTATCTCCTGTGCTACGAAGCGGTCATAAGACTGCTGACGGCGCCGCTGTCCCCGCTGCCCGCCTGGGGC
>CADCQZ010000151.1 GCA_902803675.1 uncultured Eubacteriales bacterium | reverse complement strand
GCGTATCTGCTCTGAGCGGCGCCGAAATCAAAGTCGCTGCCGGCGGGCACGATCTCATACAGGGCGGTGACCCGGTGGCCGCTGCCGATCTCGCCGCCGTCCCTGGTGTCGTCATGGAAATCCTCGGGAGCCAGCAGACGGTCCTCGTAACCGATGAGCCGGTAGCCGGACACCTTCGCGGGGTTGAAGTCCAGCTGGAGCTTCACGTCCTTGGCCACGGTGATGAAGGTGCCGTCCGCCTCGGTGACCAGGGCTTTACGGGCTTCATGGATCGTGTCGATATACCAGCAGTTGCCGTCGCCGTAGTCCGCCAGGGCCTCCAGCTTGTTGTCCTTCAGGTTGCCGTAGCCGAAGCCCATCACCGTCAGGCCGACGCCGGCCTTTTTCTTTTCCGTCACCAGGCGCGCCAGGTCCCCGGTGGAGGTCACGCCCACATTGAGGTCCCCGTCGGTGGCCAGGATGATGCGGTTGACCCCGCCCTCCACGTAGTATTTCTCCGCCAGCTCATACGCCCTGATCAGGCCCGCGGAACCGTTGGTGGAGCCGCCCGCTTCCAGATCGGAGATCGCTTCCATGATGGCCGCGGTGTTCCTGACGGGCATGCCCTCCAGCACCACCCGGTCCTGGGAAGCGTAGGCCACGATGGATACGGTATCGGTGGGGTTGAGCTCCTCGAGCATCAGCAGGTACGCCCGCTTGACCAGATCCAGCCGGTCCGCCCCCTCCATGCTGCCGGAGGTGTCGATCAGGAACACCAGGTTATGGGCCGGCCGGTCTTCCCGGGGGATCACCCTGGCCTGCAGGCCGATCTGCAGCAGCAGGGTCTTTTCGTTCCAGGGGCAGCGGGCCATCTCCATCGTGACGCCGAAGGGCTCGTCCCCCCTGGGGCCCGCGTAATCGTAACGGAAATAATTGAGCATCTCCTCCACCCGCACGCTGTCCGGCGATACGCTCAGCCCCTTCAGGATGCGGGAACGCACCCGGGAATAGGCGCTCGTGTCCACGTCCGCCGCGAAGGTGGACAGGGGGGCCGCGGCCACGGAGCGGAACCCGTTCTCCGCGAACTGAGTGTACTCCTCGGTGTTCCACGGGATCTCAGCCATCATCACGGGCATGCCCGTGGCATAGGCGGCAATGCCGTTCCAGCTCAGATACCCGTCCTCCTCCGCCACGTCATACAGGGCGTTCCGGCTGTTGTCGACCCAGACCTCGGCGTCGTCACCGAACAGGGCGTCCCAGGTCATGTCGTCCACGATGCCGGATGCGAGAAGGCCGTTCCTGTTCTGGAACAGGGTCACGCATTTCTCCGTGTCCGCCCCGAAGCTCCTGCCCAGGTATTCCAGGCTCAAAATGCTCAGGGGGTATTTGAGCGCGATCAGGCGGTCCTGCACCTGACGCACCTCTTCGCCTGTGTCGCCCTTCTGCAGGAAGCGCTCCGTGGCCAGGGCGTTCCCGGCGCACAGCAGGATCATCATCATCGCGAGGATCAGCGCGGTCAGTTTCTTTTTCATGGGTGGGTCCTCCTTATCCTTCGTCCCGGCGTGTGAAGCGCGGGCGGTGCATCATCGTCACACCTTATATACGCGCGAGCGGGAGAAAAAGTTCCGGATATCACAGATCTGTTTACAAGTGTAACAGGATCCCGGCGAAACATACTGTCAAACGGCGCGTGATGTGATATGATGAAGGCCTGAACGGGAGGATGAACGATGGAAAAATGGGACCTGTATGACGAGTTCGGCCGCAGGACCGGCCAGACCTGGGAGCGCAGATACGCCAAAGAGATCCCGGAAGGGCGGTACCACATCGTGTGCGACGTGCTGATCCGCCACCGGGACGGGGATCTCCTCCTGATGCGCCGGGACCCGAACAAGGATATTTATCCCGGATGCCTGGAAGCCGGCGCGGGCGGCTCCGCCCTGGCGGGCGAAACGCCGGAGGAAGCCGCGAAAAGGGAGATGCTGGAGGAGACGGGGCTGACCGCGGACGACCTGGTCCCCCTCGGCACCGAGCTGAGGCCGGAGAGCCATTCCGTGCTCCATACTTATCTGGCGGTGGTGGACGGCCCCAAAGACCGGGTGCGGCTGCAGCCGGGCGAGACCGCGGGCTGGCGGTGGGCGGATCCGGACACGTTTCTCAGCCTGATCCCGGAAGAGCCGCTGCTGAAGATCCAGTATCGCCGATACAAAGCTTATCTGGACATCAGGGAGGAATAACGATGCTGCCGATACTGAAAAACAAAAAAGTGATCTTTTTTGACGTGGGATATACCCTGGACATGCCCGCGTCGGGGGACTGGATGATGACCGGCGCCTTCCTTGAGGCGGCCGGCCAAAGGCTCAAAATGAGGAGCGATGAGGATATCCGGCGCGCGCTGGACGTGGGACTGGCCTTCCTTTCACGGCGCCATCACGTCACCACCGCGGAGGAGGAATGTGAGCAGTTCCGCCGGTACTATATGATCCTGTCCGACGCGCTGGATCTGGCCTTCTCGCCGGCGCTGGCCCTTGAGATCGCCGAGGACCGCGCCTTCAATATGGACAACTACATCCCCTGCCCCGGGGCAAAGGAAGTGACGGAAGCCCTCAGCAGGAGCCATACCCTCGGCGTGATATCCGACACCTGGCCCAGCATCTCGGGGCAGCTTGAGCACCTGGGCATCGCGAAGTACTTTTCTTTTCATACCTACAGCTGCTTCGTGGGCGCCTTCAAGCCCGACCCGCGGATCTATCAGGACGCGCTGAGGAAAGCCAAAGTCCCCGCGGAGGACACGGTGTTCATCGACGATGTCCCCCGCAACCTGGAGGGTGCTGCGGCCCTTCAGATCACGCCCATCCTGATCGCCGTCAAGCCGGGGCCGGCGCCGGAAACGCCGTATCCGACGATCAGGGACTTAAGAGAGCTGATCTGACCCGCGGCGGGAGGAGGATCGTATGAAAGCGTTCATCGTGTACTGCCATCCCTCGGAGGATTCCTTCACCCGCTGCGTCCGCGACGCCTTTATCAGGGGCCTCACGGACGCAGGGCATGATCATATCCTTTCCGATCTGTACAAAATGGATTTCAAAACGGATATGACCGAGGAGGAGTACCTCCGGGACGCGTATTATCAAACCGCGCCTGACCCGGCCGGGGACGTGCTGGCCGAGCAGAAAAAGATCAACGCGTCGGACGCGATCGTGTTCATCTATCCGGTGTTCTGGTCGGAAGCGCCGGCCAAACTGGTGGGATGGTTCGACAGGGTGTGGACTTATGGCTTCGCGTACGGCCAAAGGACCATGAAGACCCTCAAAAAAGGACTGATCCTGTGCTCCGCGGGCAATCCCCTGGAAAAGCTGGAGGAGACCGGTCTCCTCAGCAGCATGAAAAGGGTGATGCTGGGCGACAGGCTTTTCGACCGCGTGGAACAGGCGGAGCTCATCGTGTTCGACAGCACTTCCCGGGAAAGTGAACTGCGGGAGAAGAATAAGGAAAAGCATTTGAGGACCGCCTATGAACAGGGGAGAAAGCTGTTTTCAGTCAAATGACCTTATGACGCCGTGTTCACGGTTTGTCATCAAACGAT
>CADCQZ010000150.1 GCA_902803675.1 uncultured Eubacteriales bacterium | reverse complement strand
GATCACCTCCAAGTGTATTGTAGGATCATTATAACATCTTCTCATCCATTAATAAAGGGACTTCTGGCCAAAATCGCCATGCGCCGGTGAGGTTTTCGTCACCACCAGGCCTCCCCCGCCCGGTCCGCCGGATCGTCCTCCAGGGCTTCAAGGCCGATAACGGACACGTTTCTGCATCTCTCGACACTGATCTGTCCGCCGCCCGTACGGCATTTCTCACAGACGATGTCCTCGGCCTCAAAGCCCTCCTCGTCAAATCCCCCCAGCTCGATGGCGGGTACCGGGTGATCCTCCTTCTCCCAGTACTCCCTGGCCCATCCCGTCAGGCGGACCCGCCGGAGCGCCATGCGCGAAAACTTCGGCGGTGCCGCGGCGCCTTCCCCGTCGTCATTGTAGGCCACCGCCCTTAAAGTGAACCGGGACAGGACGCAGTCGGTCACGGAGATGTCACGCACGTAGCCGCCGCGCTTTTTCGTCCCCTTGATCTGGACCCCGTACAGGGAGCGCCTCAGATCACAGTCCCAGATCCTGACGTCCTCCACGCCGCCGCTCATCTCGCTGCCGATCGCGATCCCCAGGCCGAAACGACTCACGCAGTCGAAGACCCGGATGTTTTTCGCCGGCCGGGCAATGCGGTTGCCCTCGGGGTTCTTGCCGCTCTTGATGGCCACGGCGTCGTCCCCCGTGGAAAAATCACAGGCGAACAGGGTGCAGTCCTCACTGGAGTCCGGGTCCCAGCCGTCGCCGTTCCAGATCCCTTTGGAAATGAAGGTGCAGTGGTCCGTCACGATGCCCCGGCAGTAGAGCATGTGCACGTTCCAGCCGGGCCCGTCCCTGAGGGTGAGCCCGGTCACGCGGATATCCTCGCAGTTGCTCATGTTGATGAGCCGCCCGCGCGCCCGGCCGGGCACCGTATCCGCGCTCTCACATTCGCCGTCCGCGGGCCCGGAGACCTTCAGGGCCGCCAGGCGGGCCTTCTCCCACGCGATGGTATGATCCGCCAGGGCCTTCCCGCCGCCGGCGATGACGCCCCCGCCGTAGATCAGCACGCCGCGGCAGTCCGCCCCGGCGGCGTGATCCATATGCCCCAGGTTCAAGAGGCTCTGCAGGCACTCCCTTTCGATGCCCTCGAACCGGCTGGGGATCATGGGCAGGTAATCCTTTGGATCCTGCGACCCCTGCAGGACGGCCCCCTCGTCGATATGCAGCGCCATGCCGCTGTGCAGCCAAAGCGCGCCGGTCCGGTAGATCCCCGCCGGCAGATAGACTTCCTCATCCGGCCCGCAGCGGTCGATCGCCGCCTGCAGCGCCGAAGTATCCCACGCCGCTCCGTCCCCGGCCGCCCCGAAGTCCCGGACGTTGAGCTGTTTAAGAGGTCCCGGCGCCGTCACGTGGATCTCGCCCAGCGTTTCCCCGCGAAAGCTGACCCGGGCGTGGCAGTCCTCCCCCGTTTGGAAGGGACCGGCCGTGATGTGGGTGCGGTCCGCCGTCAGGCTCTCGCCGTTGATGACGATGTCGTATTTTTCGGGGCACTCGCCGCAGTCCGGCTTGTCCCACCACAGCGTGAGCGTCCCGCCGGCAAAGGCGTGGCTGATCGTCATTTGCTTTTCTCTCCTTCCCGCGCCGAAAATGATCCCCGTCACCAAACAGCGCCGCCGGGCCTGTGCCCGGCAGCGCCGCGGGTCAGAAAGATATTTACCGGTCCTTGTTTTCCCGGATCAGGCGGTTGAGCTCGTTCATGAAGGACGGGATGTCCGTGAACTGGCGGTACACCGACGCGAAACGCACGTAGGCCACCTCATCCATATCCCTCAGGCCCTCCATGACCTTTTCGCCGATCTGGGTGGAGGTGATCTCGGACTGCAGGGAATTGGCCGCGAACTGCTCCACCTCCGCCACCAGCTTTTCGATCTGGGCGGCGCTCACGGGGCGCTTGTGGCAGGCCGCGATGATCCCGCTGCGCACTTTCTGCGGATCGAACAGCTCCCGGGACTGGTCCCGCTTGATGACGAGGACCTGCTGCACCTCGATCTTTTCATAGGTGGTGAAGCGCCGGCCGCAGTTCAGGCAGACCCGGCGCCTGCGGATGGTGCGGTTGTCGTCCGCCGGCCGTGAATCCACGACCTTGCTCTCGATGCAGCTGCAGTACTGGCATTTCATACGATCTCCTCCTTATAAGCCCGGTATGATCAGTTGCGTCCGTAGGACTCGATGCCGCGGAAGAGCTCCGTCTCCCGGATATCCCGGGCCGTGGTGTACATCCTGCGGGTGAGGACGGCGCCGGTGCGGTAGTAAAGGCAGATGAAGGGCTGATCCTTCGCGAACAGGTCCTGGATCTCATGGAGCGCGCCCCGGTAGCTCATGTAGTCCGGCGCGGTGCGGAGCTTTTTGAACAGGTCATCCATCTGGGTGGACGAATAGCGGCTGTAATTGCCGGTGTTGTTGCGCATCAGGAGGAAACCGGGATCGGGCACCGGATCCATCTGGAACGCCGCGAGGCACAGGTCGTAGGACCCGGCGGAGAGCTTGCTGCCCGCCTCCTGGAAAGTGCCCGTGGTCACCTTGACGCCGAAGCCCACGCTCTCGAGCATGTTGGCGATCTGGCCGGCGGCGGAGACCCGCACGGAATTGTCCTGTTCCTCATAGACGTACAGCTGCACGTGGAGATTGCGCACCTTGCCGTCGATGATCTTGTTGAGCATGCCGTCATCATCCATGTCCAGCCAGCCGTCCTCCTCCAGGATGCGGCGCGCCTCCTCCGGGTCATAGCGGTAGGCGGTATCGCTGCCCTGGTACATCCACGTGCCCTGGTGCAGGGGCGTGTCCGTCCTGTCGGCCATGTCCTGGTACGCGCCGGACACGATCACGTCCGGATTGATGGCCAGGCGCAGGGCCCTGCGGACGGCCTCGTCCGTCAGGGGGAAGGAGTGCCGGTTGACCATCAGGGTCTCCAGCTGCTGGGTGCGGTAGGTCATGCTCATCGTGGTGCCGGAGCGGCTGTACTGGGAGGCGGAGGAGCTCCTGGTCACGATGGCGTCCAGCCGGTTGTACTCATAGGCGTTGATCAGGTCCTTGTTGGTGTTGAAGAGCACCACGTTGATCTGCCGTATGAGGGGCGGAGCCTGCCACCAGTCATCATTGGCCGTCAGGTAGATATAGTCTCGCGGCGCGAAGCCCTGGAGATAATAGGGGCCCGTGCCAGCGGGGTTCTGATAGTTGAGCTGGTCTTTGGGCAGGATAGGGAAGGTCATGGCGAAAAGCAGCTCATAGGACGTCCTTGACGCCGTCACCACCAGGGTGTACTCATCCGTCACCTGGCAGGACTTGACCATGTACTTGAGGTTCGCGTACTGCCCCTGGCCCTCCTCCGCCAGGCGCAGGATCTCATTGAGGGTCGCGTAGGCGTCATAGGCCGTCATGGGCGTGCCGTCGTGAAAGGTGACGCCGCGGCGGATATGGAACGTCCAGGTCTTGGCGGAGTTGTCGCTGTCCCAGCTCTCGGCCAGCTTGGCCTGGGGCATATAGTCGTCGTCCAGGGCGATCAGGCCTTCATACATCAGGGCGAACACGGACTTGATCTCCCGCTCCTGGGTATACAGGGGATTGGTCATCTCCGTACGGCTGGAGATCATCCCCACGTCGAACCTGTCATAGCTCTCACAAAGCCCCGCCGCGCACAGCAGCATGACCAGCGCCGGAAGAAGCGCCGCCCGACGGATAATAGTGCTGAAGATAGACCGCATAGGAATCCACCACCCTTTCCGCGTATACCCGGGTATCCTCCATGGGTATCTCGCTGATCTTGAGGGACCGGCCGTCCCCGGAGTATTTCTGCAGCCAGGCGTCCACGTTGCCCCATCCGGCGTGATACGCGCAGGCCACCAGGATGGGATCGTCGGTGCCCATCTGCCGGATGATGTACCTGAGGAGATAGCAGCCCATCCGGATCGCGTTCTCCGGCACGAAGACCGCGTCCGTGTCGCTGCGGGAGATGCCGCAGTTGGGCGCCACCCAGTCGAAGGTATCGGGCATGAACTGCATCAGGCCCTTGGCGTTCTTGGAGCTGACGGCCCGGGGATCGAAATGGCTCTCCCGGTAGATCACCGCCGCCACGAAGGCCGGTTCCAGCTCGTACTCCGCCGCGTACCGCACGATCAGGTCGGAATAGGACGGGGCGTGACGCTGCACCTGAGCGGCGTACTGCGCCTCCGCTTCCAGACGGGCGCTGACCATCGCGTCCGCTTTTTCTTTTTTCTCCAGGGCGCCGGCCCCGGTCACGAAGGCGCCGGCCAGGCACAGGATCATCACCAGCGCCAGGATGCCGCCGAAGGGAAAACGCTTTTTCGCCCGGGCGCGCCCGGTGCTTTCCTCTCCGCGGCCGTTCTCGCGCTGCGCCTGTTCACGCCGGCCTTTCTTGCTCCGCATCACCCTGGCGCGCGGCCGATCGTCATAGGGATCATGCCCATATGGGGGCTCCTGCATGCTATGCTCCTTTCGATGCCGTCAGTTCCCGGTAAGCCTCAAGGACCCGCGCCCGGGTCTCTTCCTTCGGGCCGTCCGTGCGGATCACAAGGTCCGCCCTCTTCGCTTTATCCCTCGCGGGCATCTGGCTTTCGATCCTCAAAAGCGCTTCCCGCCGGGTGAGCCTGTCCCGCTTCATCACCCGCTTCACCTGGACTGCCTTGGGCACCCAGGTGCACCAGACCAAAGCGCACTCATCCGCCATGCCGCACTCATACAGCAGGGGGACGGACCAGAACACGAGCCCCTCCGCCTCCCGGGTCCTTGAGCGCATCTCGCCCAGGATCATGGGATGGAGGATCCCCTCGAGCGCTTTTCGCTCCTCAGGGGACGAGAACACCCGGGCCCCCAGCGCCCGGCGGTCCAGGGTGCCGTCCGGGCGGAAGACGCTGTCCCCGAAAGCTTCCCGGACCCTCGGGAGCGCTTCGCCCCCTTCCCCGGTCAGGCGCCGGGAGATCACGTCCGCGTCCAGCACGAGAGCGCCGGCTCTTTGGAGCGTGTCGGTCACGTGGGTCTTCCCGGTGGCGATGCCGCCGGTGACACCGATGATGGTCGTTCCCGTCATTTCGTATCGTACCAGCTTTCTCCGGTATGCACCTCCGCCACCAGGGGCACGCGGAGGGGATAGGCCTTCTCCATGCAGTCCCTCAGGAGCTCCGTGACTTCACTGAGCTCCTCCGGCGGGCACTCGATGAGCAGCTCGTCGTGCACCTGCAGGATGAGCCGCGCCCGAAGGCGCCGCTGTTTCATCTCCCGGCTCACCAGGATCATGGCCAGCTTGATGATGTCCGCCGCCGTGCCCTGCACGGGCGCGTTCATGGCGACCCGCTCCCCGAAGGAACGGGTGTTGCCGTTGCTGCTCTTGAGTTCCGGCAGGGCGCGCCGCCGGCCCAGGGCGGTCTGGGTGAAGCCCTCGTCGTAGCCCCGCCTGACCGCGTCATCCATATAACGCTTCACACCGGGATACCGTTCAAAATACCGCTGGATAAAATCGTGGGCCTCCCAGCGGCTGATCCCGATATTGCGGGCCAGGCCGAACTCGCTCAGGCCGTAGACCAGGCCGAAATTGACCGCCTTCGCCGACCGGCGCATCCCGGCGTCCACCTCGTCCATGGGCACGCCGTAGACCTCCGAGGCGGTGCGGGCGTGGATATCCTGGCCTTTATTGAAGGCGTCGGTCATCCCCGCGTCCCCCGACAGATGCGCCAGCACCCTCAGCTCGATCTGGGAATAGTCGGCGTCGCACAGCACCCATCCCGGCGAGGGGATGAAGGCCCGGCGGATCTCCCGCCCCATGGCGGTGCGCACGGGGATGTTCTGCAGGTTGGGTTCGCTCGAGGAGATGCGGCCGGTGGCCGTACCGGTCTGATCGAACATGGTGTGGATGCGGCCTTCCCGGTCGGTCTTGCGGATCAGAGCGTCCACATAGGTGCTGTTCAGCTTGACCACCTGCCGGTATTCCAGCAGCGCTTTGGCCACGGGATAGTCGTCCTGCAGCTTCTCCAGGGTGTCCGCGTCGGTGGTATAGGCGCCTGAGGCGGTCTTTTTCCCGTGGGGCAGGCCCATTTCCTCGAACAGGACCCGGCTGAGCTGCTGGGGGCTGTTCAGGTTGAAGCCCCGGGTGCCGGCCAGATCGTAGACCTTTTCCTTGAGCTGCTCCGCCTGGGCGCTCCACTGGGCGCCCAGATCCTTCAGGGCCGAAACGTCCACCCGGAAGCCCGCCGTTTCCATCTCATAGAGCACCCGGGCCAGAGGCATCTCGATCCGGGTCATCACATCCATCATGCCGGCCTTCTCAAGGGCCGCGCGCTGCTCGCGCCGCAGTTTGAGGATGCCCGCGGCGTCCTCCCTCGCGAACCGGGAGAGGGCGTAGCCCTTCGCCAGGGGATCCAGAAGGTACTGCGCCAGCATCGTGTCCCAGAGGCAGTCCGGATGGGGCGCCTTATCCTCCAGGCGGTGCCAGAGAGACTTCACGTCGTGGGTGACGATGCCCTGCCGCTCAAAAAGCGCCCCGAGGGCTTCCATGGCCCCGTCGAAGGTGATCCCCGAGGAGAGCAGGCTGTCGTCAAAATCGAAGGCGACGCATTCATCGCCCCAGGCGACGCTCCCCTTCTGCGCGGTGATGTATACGGCCGCTTCCCCCCGGATGTCCCCGATGGCTCCGGTCAGCTCCTCCATCCGGGTGATCACGCGGGGCTCCGGGAGCGCTTCGGCGGGCACATCAGGCTCGGCGGGCGCGCCGCCGGACAGTTTCCTCACCCGGTCCCGGACGCCCCTTAACTGATAGCGGACAAACAGGCCGTCCGCGTCGGTCATATGGTCCGTCAGCCATTTCTCCGGCTCGAAGGGCACGGGCGCCTCCGGACGGATGGTGGCCAGCTGTTTCGAAAAACGGGCCAGGTCCGCGTTCGCGCGGATCTTCTCGCCCAGCTTGCCGGATATCCGATCTCCCGCGGCGAGCACCGACTCCAGGTCGTGATACTCACTCAGCAGCTTCACGGCGGTCTTCTCCCCCACGCCGGGCACACCGGGGATATTGTCGCTGCTGTCCCCCATCAGGCCTTTAAGATCCGTGATCTGCTCCGGGGATACGCCGTAGATCTCCCTGACCAGGGCCGGCGTGAACAGGAGCGTGTCGGTGATGCCCTTGCGGGTGAAGAGCACGGAGCTCACGTCCGACACCAGCTGCAGCGCGTCCCTGTCCCCGGTCAAAAGGATGGCCTCCAGATCCCCGTCCCGGCATTTCGCCGCCAGGGTGCCCAGGATATCGTCCGCCTCCCAGCCCGGCGCGGACAGCACCCCCAGCCCCATCCCGGAAAGGATCTCCCGGATCAGGGAGAACTGGCTGATCAGTTCCGGCGGCGTGGGCTTCCGGCCCGCCTTGTATCCCGCGTAGATCTGATGCCGGAACGTCGGGGCCTTCTCGTCAAAAGCCACCGCCGCGTACCGGGGCGAGTGATCCTCCACGGCCTTGAGGAGCATCATCAGGAACCCGTGGACCGCGTTGGTATACACCCCGTCGTTGTCCAGAAGGGGCAGGGCATGGAACGCCCTGTGCATCAGGCTGTTGCCGTCGACCACCAATAACCGCTCCCGCATGGCTCTTCCTCCGCAAATATGTCTTTTGTCAGTATATCATATGAAGGAAAATTTGACAAAAAAATTTCGGCACCGCCGATTTGCCGCGCAAAAGGATTGACCTGTTAACAAAAATGTAATATACTGCATGTGGAAGTTTGTTTCCGTTTTTTTGGAGTGTCCTTTTTGAGCCGATGAGCGTGTCAGATAAGAAAGTCAGAAAGATGGAGGGATAGTATGACGAAGCACCGCGCCGCCCGCACGATCCTGTGCGCTTTGCTGATATGCGCCCTGATCCTGCCCATGATCCCGCTGGGGAGCATGGCGGATACCGCGCGCTACGGCAGGATCAATGCCGACAAGGTCCGGTTCCGCAAGACCGCCAGCACCATGGAAGGCAGCGAATGGTGGTGCCTCCTGGACACGGGCTGGGTCCTTCTGATCCGCGGGGAGCTGACCGCCAGCCTGAGCGACTGGTACGCAGTGACCGCCAATATCCCCGGCAGCAACGGCACGGTGTACGACGGCTACATCATGCGCGAGTTCCTGACGGAGATGAGCGCGTCCGACGTCACCGCGTTCCTCAACGATCCGTATCAGCCCAACGGCGAGCCCGCCTATACCGGCAGCGGGAGCGCGCCGACGGCCGCTCCCATCGACGGCGGGACGACCCCGCCGCCCACGACCAAGGGACCGACCCAGGCCCCCGGCAAGCCGATCCTGGGCTACATCAAGCTGATCAAAGAGGGCGTCAATCTCCGCAAGACCCCCAACGGCGGCACCCTGACCCCCAACGAGAAGGACTGGCTGCACCAGAGCACCGTGCTGCCCTATTTCGCCAATCCCGTGGCCAACGGCGGTTATGACTGGATCTACGTCAGATACAACGACATGTACGGCTATATCCGGTCCGACTGCTATGAGTTCA
Source organism: uncultured Eubacteriales bacterium (assembly GCA_902803675.1). The sequence continues at coordinate 18,641 of CADCQZ010000150.1, read as the reverse complement.
CCACCGCGCCCGTGATCACCCCGACCCCCACTCCCACCGCGGTCCCAGGCCCCACGCCGACCCCCGACAACGATTCCAGCGGTTTCGCCCTGATCACGGCCGAAGGCGCCGTGCTGCGGGAGACCCCGAGCGCGGACGGCAGGGCCATCACCGCCCTGAGCTACGGAACGGTGGCCGCCGTGCTGAGCGATACCAGTGACATGCTCCGCATCAGCTGGAACGGCACCGTGGGATATGTGCTCAAGACCGACGCCCACGTGCTGACCAAGTCGGAATACGAGCAGATGTTCGGCACCATCACCCCCACCCCGTACGTGACCCCGTCGGACCACACCCCGATCCCGGGCACGGTCATCCTGGGCTACATCAAGCTGATCAAGGAGGGCGTCAATCTCCGCGAGACCCCCAACGGCGAGACCCTGACCCCCGATTCCGCCGACTGGCTGCACAAGAGCACGATACTGCCCTATTACGCCATGCCCGTGGAAAAGGCCGGCTACAACTGGATCTACGTCAAGTACAAGGACATGTACGGCTATATCCGGTCCGACTGCTATGAGATCACCTCGACCCCGGACGTGACGCCCACGCCCACGGCCGAGCCCGTGCTGGGCGGCTACGTGCGCCTGATCAAGAGCGGCGTCAATGTCCGCCGGAGCCCGGACGGCACCTCGATCGGCCGCCTCAACGCGGGCACGGTCATGCCCTATTACGGCATCGACCTGGTGGGGAAGGTGACCTGGTACTATGTCTTCTCTTCCGACCTCGGCCAGTTCGGCTACGTGATGGGCACCACGTGCGAGATCGTGACGGGGCCCACCCAGGATCCTTCGGTCACCACGCCTCCCCCGCCTCCCACCACGCCCGCGGGACCCACCGATCCGCCGGTGACCGTCACCCCCACGCCCACCCCCACGCCTTCCGTCATCGATGCGTACGTCATGACCACGGCCGACAAGGTCTACCTGCGCTCCCAGGCCTCCACCGCCTCCGACCCCCTGGGCCAGATCCCCTCCAAGGGCGCCGTGCTCCAGATGCGGGGCGAGCCCGTCACCGGCGCCGGGAACATCCTGTGGTACCCCGTAGTGTACCGAAAGATGAACGGTTTCGTGCACGGCAGCTTTTCCCAGAGGCTCAGCGACTGGCAGGCCGACATCTACAAGAAGACCGGCATCGTGCCCACGCCCTCGCCCGTGCCCACCGATATCACCCCGCCCCCCGTCGTGACCGTGACGCCCACCGTGACCGCGGCGCCCACCGAGACGCCCTCCGGCCACATCATGATCACCGCCAACAAGGTGTTCGTGCGTTCCGGCCCCGGCACCAACTACGCGCCCATCCGCAACAACACCCAGGTGAATTCCGGAGAGGTGTTCGCCTATTCCGACACCGTCAGGAACGGCAACGTGACCTGGTACCATATCCAGTATACCCAGACCATCGATGCCTACATCCACGGGGACTTTGCCCGCGTGATGACCCCCTCCGAGTATGACGACTGGATCCACCGCCACACCACACCGACCCCCACTCCCACCGTGACGCCCACCCCCACGCCGGCGCCGCACACCGATCCGCCGACCACCGCGCCGGGGCCCACGACCCCCGTCCCGACGACCCTGCCCGGGTTTGAAGACCTGACGCTGGGCTCCACCGGCGATAACGTCACCGCGGTCCAGAGAAAGCTGGCCGACCGGGGCTATCTCACGGCGGGTGACATCACCGGCGTGTACCTGTCCTCCACGATGAACGCCGTGATCCAGTTCCAGCGCGTCAAGGGCCTGCCGGAGACCGGTGTGGTGAACCTGGTCACCTGGAACGCCCTGATGGCCGACGACGGCAAGACGCCCTACTACGTGGACGGCTCTTCCGTCAGGGTGGAGCTCAACCCCGTGGAGATGGTGGACTGGTACACCGGCGATATCCAGTCCGTGTGGACCGTGGGGACCACCGCCATCATCACCGACGTGTACACGGGCATCTCCTACAGGGCCCGCCGCTGGAGCGGCGGCGCTCACGCGGACGTGGAGCCCCTCACCAGCGCGGATACCGCCGCCATCTGCAAGATCTTCGGCGTATCCACCGCCCAGGACATCTCCGACCGGCAGAACGCGCTCCAGTCCTGGCGGCGCCGCCCGGTGTGGGTCACCATCGGAGACCGCACCTTCGCCGGCTCCGTCTACGGCGTGCCCCATAACTATCCCGACGGCGATACCATCCCGGACAACAACTACAACGGCCAGTTCTGCGTGCACTTCGTCAATTCCATGACCCACGGCAACGCGAACAACCCGGCCCACGTGGACTATGATACCGCCCAGAACGGGTACTTCGGGCACCAGAGCGCCATCAAGTACGCCTACAACAATTCCATCAGCGGCAAGAAATGATCCTGTGATCTTTCGGGGTCTCTCAGCCGGGGCGAAAGCCCCGGCTGAGTTCATAATTGACACATCTCCCCCCGCGGGATTAAAATGCATTTGTCCTGAAAAATCAGGCGCATAGAAAGGAAGACGAACATGATGAAGACCACCGTGAAGATCGAAGGCATGATGTGTCCGCGCTGCGCGGCCCGGGTCAAAAAGGCCCTGGAAGCCCTGGAGGGCGTGACGGAAGCCGCCGTGAGCCATGAGAGCGGCACCGCCGTGATCAGCGCCGACCGCGATATCGCCGCGGATACCCTCAAAGACACCGTTCAGAACGCCGGTTATACCTTTATCGGCGTTCAGGCATAAAGGAGCCGGATCGCTATGCGGCAGAGAATGACCCTGCAGCGGCCCGACAGGAACGGCCCCTGCTGGTGCGGCAGCGGCATAAAATACAAGCACTGCCATCAGCCTGTCGAGGACAGGATCCTGGCCTATCAGCTCCGGGGATATGAGGTGCCCACCCGCAAGCTGCTCAAGACCCCGGCGGACGTGGAAGGCATCAAAAAGAGCGCCGCGATCAACATGGCCGCCCTGGACGCGGTGGCCGAAAAGATCCGCGCCGGCATGAGCACCGAGGAGATCAACACCATCGTGAACGACGTGACCTACGGGATGGGCGGCATCCCCGCCGACCTGAACTACCAGGGGTATCCCAAGTCCGTCTGCACGTCGGTGAACGAGCAGGTGTGCCACGGCATCCCGGCCCCGGACGTGATCCTCAGGGAAGGGGACATCATCAACGTGGACTGCTCCACCATCCTGGACGGTTATTTTTCCGACTCGTCCCGGATGTTCATCATCGGTCAGACCACGCCCGAAAAGGAAGCTCTGGTCCGGATCGCCAAGGAGTGCATGGAGGAAGGCCTCAAGCAGGTCATCCCCTGGCACACCCTGGGGGACATGGGCAGCGCCGTGAACCGCCACGCCAAAGAGAACGGCTGCACCATCGTGCGCGAGATCGGCGGCCACGGCTGCGGCAACGCCTTCCATGAGGACCCCTGGGTGAGCTACGTGAGCTCCCCCGGCACAGAGATGCTGATGGTGCCCGGCATGGTGTTCACCATCGAGCCCATGGTCAACCTGGGCAAGGCCGCCATCCGGGAGGACAAAAAGAACGGCTGGACCATCTATACCGCCGACGGCATGCCCTCCGCCCAGTGGGAGATCGAGGTGCTGGTCACCGAGACCGGGCACGAGGTGCTGTGCTGGTAACTGCCGGAAACGAAAGGAGGCCCGTATGGAAGAGATCCTGGTCCGCTATCACGCGGATATCCCCGCCATCAAAAAGACCCGCGTCGGGGACTGGATCGACCTGTACGCCGCGGAGGACGTGACGCTGAACAGGGGCGAATGGAAGCCCGTTTCCCTGGGGGTCAGCATGCGCCTGCCCGCGGGCTACGAGGCCCATGTGGCCCCCCGCTCCAGCACGTACAAGACCTGGGGGATCATCGCCGCCAATTCCGTGGGCGTGATCGATGAGAGCTACTGCGGGGACGGGGACATCTGGTTTTTCCCCGTCATCGCCCTGCGGGACACCCGGATCCGAAAAGGCGACAGGATCTGCCAGTTCCGCCTGATGAAAAAAATGCCCGATGTGTCCATCACGGCCGTCCCTCATCTGGACGCCCCCGACCGGGGCGGGCTCGGCTCCACGGGCACACGATAATACACGAAAGGGATTTAAAAATGCATACTGTAAGAAACATCAGTGACGCCGTCAGATACGTGGGCTGCAGCGACCGGAGACTGAAACTGTTCGAGAACGTCTACCCCGTTCCCCAGGGGATGAGCTATAACGCCTACGTGATCCTGGATCGGGAGACCGCCCTGATGGACACGGCCGACCAGGCCGTATCCGAGGCGTTCATGGACAACCTGACCGCCGCTCTCGGCGGCCGGACACTGGACCATCTGATCATCCACCACATGGAGCCGGATCACGGCGCCAACGTGAAAAACGTGGTCAGGGCCTACCCGAACGTGAAGATCCACTGCACGGCGGGCGCCGTCAGGATGCTGCAGCAGTTCGCCGGGGCGGACATCGCCAAAGCCGCGGTGCCCGTCAAGGAAAAGGACACGCTCTGCCTCGGAGAGCATACCCTCACCTTCCTGACCGCGCCCATGGTCCACTGGCCGGAGGTCATGGTCAGTTTCGAGGAAAAGGAAGGCATGCTCTTCTCCGCGGACGCCTTCGGCACCTTCGGCGCCCTGGGCGGCAGCCTGTGGGCGGACCGGGTGGGCTACACGCCCCGGGAAAGGGACGAGTACCGGAGGTATTACGCCAACATCGTGGGCAAATACGGCAGGCAGGTCCAGGCACTGCTCAAAAAGGCGGCCCCGCTGGACATCAAATATGTGCTGCCCCTCCACGGCCCCCTGTGGCGCGGGGACATTTCTCCCCTCCTTAAGGACTACGACCTGTGGAGCCGCTGGGAAGGTGAGAGCGGCGTGGTGATCTTCTGCGGCACGATCTACGGCCACACCATGAGGGCCGCCGAAAAGCTCGCGGCCCTGCTGGACGAACGCGGCGTCGGCGATGTCAGCGTCATCGATATCTCCGGGCAGGATCTGAGCTTCCTCGTGGCCGAGGCCTTCCGCTGCAGGGCCGCCGTATTCGCCGCCGCCTCCTATAACGCCGGCGTGTTCCAGCCCATGGAGACCCTGCTCCACGACCTGAAGGCCCATGACTGGCAGAACCACACCGCGGCGTTCCTGGAGAACGGCACCTGGGCGCCCAGCGCGGGCAAGACCATGCGCGCGATCCTGGAAGGCGCGGCGGTCACCGTCCTTGACGAAACGCTGACCATCCGCTCCGCCCCCACGGAGGAAAACGAGAACGCCCTGGCCGCCATGGCCGACGCCCTGGCCGCGGCGCTCAAATGAGCTTCCATATCATCACCGTCGACAGCATCCCCTCTACGAACACAGCCCTGAAGGACTGGGCGGGAGGGGATGGTGTTTTGAGCGCGTACGGGCCGCTCCGGCCCCTGACCGTGGTGAGGGCCGTCACCCAGACCGGCGGCCGGGGCCGCCTGGGCCGGCAGTTCGTATCGCCCCCCGGCGGGCTGTACATGAGCTTGTACCTGCCCGCCTCCATGGTGCGCGATCCCCTCACCCTGACGCCCCGGATCTGCGCGTGCGTGTGCCTGGCCCTGGAAAACGCGGCGCGGACAGAGCTGCAGATCAAATGGGTGAACGACCTGTACCTTAACGGCAGAAAAGTGTGCGGCATCCTGTGTGAGGGCATCCCCGGCGGCTTCGTCTGCGGCATCGGCGTCAATCTGAAGACCCCCGAGGGCGGTTTCCCACCGGAGGCGGGCCCCGCCGGCGCCCTGGACCGGGAAGGCCTCACCCCCGAAGGCCTGATGGACGCCATCCTCAAAAGACTGCTCCCCTGCCTTGAGGACGGCTTCCTGCCCGAGGTCGCCCGGATGTACCGGGCAAGGAACATGCTCCTTGAGCAGGAAGTGCTCTGGCGGAACGGGACCGATCCGGTGCCCTGTGTCGTCACGGGCATCGGGGACGACCTGAGCCTCACCGTGCGGGATCCGTCCGGCCGGGCGATGAGCCTGCGCACCGGGGAGACCCTGCTCAAAAAGGAGGGCCCGGCCCGATGAAAGCGGTCTTTTTCGATTTTGACGGTACGCTGCGGCGGGGGGACTCCATCCTGAGCTGCATGGCCTATGCCCTGAAAAAGCACCGCATGAGCCCCGCGGATCTCATGGCCGCCGCCGGCGCGGGCATCCTGTACGCCCTAAAGCGCATCAGCGTCGAGACGCTCAAGGAACGCTGCCTGCGCTTTGAGAAAAGGATGGACGATGACGCCCTGGAGCGCTTTGCCCGGGGCTTCACTGCCGACTGCCTCATGCCCGGCCTGCTGCCCGAAGGGCTCCGTCAATGGCGGCGCCTTCAGGCCGAGGGCACGCTCACGGTGCTGGTGAGCGCTTCCACGTCGGATTACATGATCCCCCTGGGGGAAGCTCTCGGGGCGGACGATGTCATCTGTACCGAAATGAAGGACCGCCGGGTGCTCAAAAACTGCCGCGGGCAGGAGAAAGCGGACCGGGTGCGTTCCTGGGCTGCCCAAAGAAAGATCGACCTGAAGACCTGCGGCGCCTGCGGAAACAGCCGGGGAGATCTTGAGATGCTCGCCCTGGTGGGCAGTCCCCTTGTGATCGATCCCGGGCGGAAGATGCTCAAAGCCGCCCGGGAGAAAGGATACCCTGTAGAGTCATGGCGGAAGACCTGAACGGGGAACGGATCCCCTTCACCTATCTGCTCCGCTGCGCCGACGGCAGCCTGTACTGCGGCTGGACCTGCGATCTCGAGCGGCGGATCAGGACCCACAACGCCGGAAAGGGCGCCAAATATACCCGTTCCCGCCTGCCGGTGACGCTGGCCTGGGCCGAAGAACAGGAAAGCTTCACCGCGGCGCGCAAAAGGGAAGCGCAGATCAAGAAAATGTCCCGGGAGCGCAAGGAAGATCTGATCCGTGCCCGGGCCCCCGGGAATGAAATAACACCCTCAAGACCTTAAAGGAGCCACAGAATGCCGAAGATCCTGTTTTTTGACCTGGACAATACCCTGTGGGACGGGAACGAACACGTGCCCTCCAGCGCCGTGGAAGCCATCGCCGCCGCCCGGAGGAGGGGGCACAGGTTTTTCCCCAGCACCGGCAGGAGCCGGGCCGCGGTGCACCAGAAAGCGCTGTTCGACCTGGAGCCGGACGGGCTGGTATCCGGCGGGGGCACCCGCGTGGAGCTCCCCGGCGGCGGAAGGACCTGCGTCATGGAGGACACGTCCCTGAACGAGTGCTTCAACGAGCCCTTCCTCAGCGCGGACCTGATCGCCTGGACCGTGGAGGAGGGCCGCAGATACGGCGTCCGTTTCCTGCTGGAAGGCCCCGAATACATGTACATGGGAAAAGAGGACGCCAGCGATCACTGGTTCTTCTCCTCCATATCCGCGCGGTTCGGATCCACGATCCGGGATATCAACGCCTGCTGGGGCGCGTGGGCAGCCAACAAAATGACCTGCGAGCTCCCCGACAAGGAGCGCTGCGCGCCTTTCCTGGAAGAGCTGGAGAAACGCTATCAGGTGATCCGGCACGCGGATACCACCATCGAGCTGGAGCCCAAGGGCATGGACAAAGGGCACGGTGTCCGTCAGGTGTGCCGGATCCTGAATGTCCCCATCGCGGACACCATCGCCTTCGGGGACAGCGCCAACGACCTGGGCATGCTCCGCGCCGCGGGCATGGCCGTGGTGATGGGGAACGGCGCCGAAGCCGTCAAGGCGGAGGCGGACCTGGTGTGCCCGCCGCTGGATGAGGACGGTATCCTCAGGGCTTTCCAAACGCTGAAACTGATATGATCACCCGCCGACCAAAGGAAGGAAAAGACCTATGATCCGAAAACTGGTCAGGCAGATGCTTACGGCGCAGACCCTGTCCGCGCTGACGGTGTCCCTCTGCCTCCTGATCGACAACATCATGATCGGGCGTTTCCTGGGGCCGCAGGCCATCGCCGCCTACGGCCTGGCCAATCCCGTGCTCCTGGCCTTCGCCGCCATCGGCAGCATGCTGAGCGCCGGCATCCAGGTGGTGTGCTCCAGATCCATCGGCGAAGGTTCCCAGGAGGAGACCAACAGGGGCTATTCCTCCGCCGTGGGAGCCGCGCTGATCATATCCGCCGCGCTGACCCTGACCGTGCTCCTTTTCCACGGGCCCCTGGCCACGGCCATGGGCGCCGGCACCACGGGCGAACTGTATGACATGACCAGCGATTATATGGCCGGGTTCATCATCGGGGCGCCCGCCACCATGGGCGCGCTGATCCTGGTGCCCTTCATGCAGATGGCCGGAAAAAACGGCCTGCTGGTGGCGGCGGTGCTGGGCATGACCGTGGCGGACGTGGGGCTGGACCTCATCAACGTGCTGGTGGTCCACGGGGGCATGTTCGGCATGGGGCTGGCCTCCTCCATCAGCTACTATGTGGCCCTGATCGTGGGCGGCGCGTATTTCTTCACGAAAAAGTGCGTGTTCCGCTTCAGCCGGAAAAACGTGACCCGGAAAAAGATCGCCGAGCTGTTCAAAAGCGGGATCCCCTCCGTGTTCAACATGGCCGCTTCCGTGGTGACGATCTTCATCATGAACCGGATCCTTCTGGGCCTGGGGGGCAGCGCCGCCGTGGCGGCCTATTCGGTGATGAGCACCATCGGCAACGCCTCCAACTGCATCACCACGGGCATCGGCGGGGTGTCCCTGACGCTGTCCGGCGTGTTCTGGCATGAGGAGGACATCACCTCCATCAAGGCCCTGATGCGTCTGCTGGCCCGCTGGTCCGTCATCCTGGGGATCGCGATGGGAGCCGTGCTCCTTTTCTTCGCCCCCGCCTTCGTGGGCCTCTTCCTGCCCGAGAGCGGCCCGGCCCAAAGCATGGCCGTCCTCGGCCTAAGGCTGTTCGCGGCCGGCATGATCCCCTGCTGCCTCAACAATATGATCAAAAACATGTATCAGGCCACACAGCGGGTGTATCTCACGGAATGGATCTCGGTGCTGGAGGGCGCCGCGCTGCCCGTGCTGGCCGCCTTCATCCTCAGCCGCTTCCTGGGCACCACGGGCGCCTGGTTCTTCTTCGCGGCGGGCGAGACCCTGGCGCTCATCGGCATCGGCCTGATGATCCGCAAAAAAACAGGCCTCCTTCCCTGGCGGGACGGGGCCTGCCTGATGCTCCCTCCCGACGCCGTCACGGCGCCGGATGACCTGAAGGAATGGGACCTGCGCAGCCTCAAAGAGGTGGCCGAAGCCTCCCGCGAGGCCGGGGACTTCTGCCGCCGCCACGATCTGAGCGAAAAGACGAGCGCCCATGTGGCCCTGTGCGTGGAGGAGATGGCCGCCAATACCATCCAGTACGGCTTCGGCGCGAAGAGCGCCAAGCGCCATCTCTCCGTCCGCATCCAAAGTAAAAAGGGCCGCACGATCCTGCGTTTCCGGGACGACTGCGGCGCCTTCGACCCGATCCACTACATCCCGGGAGAGGGCAAGGACGCCCTGGGCATCCGGCTGGTCATGGCCATGTGCCAGGAGATCCGCTATACCTACTCCCTGAACCTGAACAACCTCACCCTGGAATTCAGCGATGAGGCCGCCGGATCTGCCGATACAGGCACCGCCTGACCTCCCCGCGGTAGGGCACGCTCTCCACCCTGTCCACAGGCTCCATGCCGCATTTTTCCATCACCCGGCCGCTGGCCGGGTTGTTTTCGAAACAGCCCGCCGTCACGGCCTGAGCCCCCATCCGGAACAGCTCCGCGATCACGGCCCGGAGGGCTTCGGAGGCGTAGCCCCGTCCCCAGTGATCCGGATGGAAGGCGTAGCCCACCTCCACGGTATCCCCTTCGGAACGCACCTCGTGGATGAATCCCACGGGGCGGTCCTTGAGACACACCGCGTAGCACAGCCGGCCCGGCGCCAGGCTCATATAGCGGCGGAACAGGTCCGCCGCCGCCGCGGCGTCCTCAAGGTCCGGCAGCATATAGGTGCTCTTCACCTCGTCCCGGCACCAGATGTCCCGGAGGGCCTCAAAGTCCTCCAGGCGCATGAGGCGCAGAGTGAGCCTCTCCGACCGGATATGGTCCCGCATGGGCAGCATGGCGATCCCTCCTTCAAATGACCGAAACGAGCTTCTGTCACAAAAACGGCCGCCCCGACACGGAGCGGCCCGTTTATTCAGCGGCGCATGAAGTCAGCGGATATGGCGCACCCGGATCACGCCGTCCAGCGCTTCCAGGGGACGCACGATGCTCTCCGGCACCTCACCGTTGAAGTCCAGCAGGGTGTAGGCGATATCCCCCCGGGACTTGTTCACCAGGTTTTCGATATTCAGCCCGGCGGTGGCGAAGATGTCCGTGATCTGGCCCAGCATGCCCACTTTATTGGAGTGCATCACCGCCAGACGGTCTCCCTCCGCCCGGGCGAAGGCCACGTTGGGGAAGTTGACCGAGTTGGTGATATTGCCGTTCTCCAGATAGTCCCGGATCTGCCGGCAGGCCATCACGGAGCAGTTCTCGTCCGCTTCCGGAGTACCGGCGCCCAGATGGGGCGTGCACAGGGCCTGGTCGTAGCCCAGCTCCCGGGCCGTGGGGAAGTCCGTCGCGAAACCGCGGATCTTGCCGTCATCGATGGCGTCGCACACCGCCTCGTTGTCCAGCACCGGGCCGCGGGCATAGTTGATCAGGTACACCCCGTCCTTCATGGCCGCGATGGAATCGCGGGACACGAAGCCCCGGTTGGCCTCATTGAGCGGGATGTGCACGGACACGATGTCCGACGCTGCGTACAGGTCGTTCACGTCATCCACGAACCGCACGAACTGCTTCAGCTCGTTTTTCCGGTTGTGCCCCAGGTACGGGTCATACCCGATCACCGTGAGCCCCAGGTCAAAGCACGCCCGGGCCACCCGGGACCCGATGGCGCCGACGCCCACGATACCGATGGTCTTGCCCATGATCTCGGGCCCGCGGTACTTTTCCTTGCCTTCCTCCACCGCGCGGCCGGGATCGCTCTCCCCGTCTTTCAGGGTGCGCACCCAGGCGTTGGCGTCAAGAACATTGCGCATGCACAGGATGATCGCCGCCAGGGTCAGCTCCTTGACCGCGTTGGCGTTCCCGCCGGGAGTGTTGAACACCACGATGCCCTTCCCCGTGCATTTGTCCACCGGGATGGTGTTGGTGCCCGCTCCGATGCGGCAGATCGCCTTCAGTTCCGGCCCCATGGGGATATCGTGCAGGGGCGTGGAATGCACAAGGATGGCGTCCGGCTTCGACGTGTCGTTCTCGATGCGGTAATTGGCCTCCGGGAAATCCCTCAGGCCGGCTTCGGCCACCTTGTTGTAGGTCTGGATGATGTACATGGCTGATCCTCCTATCGCGTGATGTGATTATCGTATTCGAACTTCTTCATGAACCCGACGAGCTTTTTGACGCCCTCCACGGGCATGGCGTTGTAGATGCTGGCCCGCATGCCGCCCGCCAGGCGGTGCCCCTTCAGGCTCACCAGCCCCTGGGCGGCGGCTTCCTTCACGAACCGGGCGTCCAGATCGTCGTCCCCCGTCCTGAAGGTGACGTTCATCAGGGAACGGCTGGCTTTATCCGCCACGGGCCTGTAAAGGGCGCTGTCGTCCAGCACCTCGTAGAGCATCGCGGCTTTTTCCCTGTTGCGCTGCCAGATAGCCTGAACGCCGCCCTGATCCCTGAGCCACTCAAGGCACAGGCCCGCCATATAGATGGCGTAGGTGGGCGGGGTGTTGAGCATGCTGCCCTTGTCCGCCATCACGGTCCAGTTGAACACCGCGGGCGTCATGGCCGAGGCGCGTCCCAGAAGATCACGGCGCACGATCACCAGGGTGAGCCCGGCGGGGCCGATGTTCTTCTGGGCGCCCGCGAAGATCACGCCGTAACGGCTCACGTCGCAGGGCTCGGACAGGATGTTGGACGACATGTCCGCCACCAGGGGCACGCTGCCGCAGGAGGGCACATAGGGAAAGCGGGTGCCGTAGATGGTGTTGTTGGTGGTGTAATACAGGTAATCGGCGCCGGGATCGCAGCGGATCTCGTCCTGCCCGGGCACCCGGCGGTAGCCCTCTTCCCGGGTGGACGCGGCGCAGCGCGCGTCCCCGTATTTTCCCGCTTCCTTCATGGCCGTATGGGCGAAATGCCCGCTGTCCAGATAGCAGGCGAAGCCCTTGAGCAGGTTCATGGGCACCGCCGCGAACTGCCCGGTGGCGCCGCCCTGCAGAAGGAGCACCTCGTATCCCTCCGGCACGCCCATCAGCTCCCGGAAGAGGCTGACCGCGCGGTCGAATATCGCCTGATAAGCGGCGCTGCGATGGCTCATCTCCATCACGGACATGCCGCTGCCGCCGTAGGAAAGCATCTCACCGGCGGCCCTGCGCAGGGCCTCCTCCGGCATCACCGCGGGCCCCGCCGCGAAATTGTATACCCTGTCCATGGATGACCTCGATCCTCTGTTTTACTTCCCGATCATGATCAGATCAGGGACTTTAAGTCGGTGTACTCATACCCGTGAGCGTCCGCCACGTTTTTATTCGTGAGCTTCCCGCAGTAACAGTTCACGCCGGACGCCACCGCATCATCGGCGCAGGCCGCCTCCAGGCCCTTGTCGGCGATCATGAGCCCGTATTTGAGCGTGGCGTTGGTCAGGGCGATGGTGGACGTTCTGGGCACGGCGCCGGGCATATTGCCCACGCAGTAATGGACCACGCCCTCCTGGATGTAGACCGGATCGTCATGGGTGGTGGTGTGGGAGCTCTCCCCGCAGCCGCCCTGGTCGATGGCCACGTCCACGAACACCGCGCCGGGCTTCATCTCGGACAGATATTTGCGCTTGAAGAGCTTCGGGGTGGCGCCGCCGGGGATCAGCACGGAGCCGATCACCAGGTCCGCGAAAGGGATCACCCGCTCGATATTGCTGTCCGTGGACACGAGGGTCTGGATATGGGCGCCGAACAGATTGTCCAGCTCCTCCAGGCGCTTGAGGTTCACGTCCAGGATGGTCACGTTGGCCCCCATGCCCACGGCGATCTTGCAGGCGTTCATGCCCACGGTACCGCCGCCCAGGATGACCACGTTGGCCTTCGGGGTGCCGGGCACGCCCGCCAGAAGGATCCCCTCGCCGCCGAATTTCTTTTCAAGATACTTGGCGCCCTCCTGGATGGAGAGCCTGCCGGCGATCTGGGACATCGGCGCCAGGCAGGGCAGGGAGCGGTCCTTTTCCTGGATGGTCTCATAGGCCACGGCCTTGACCTTCCCTTTCAGCAGCGCGTCCATCTGCGCCTTGTCCGCCGCCAGGTGCAGGTAGGTGTACAGGATCAGCCCGTCGTGGAACAGGGGGTATTCGCACTCCAGGGGCTCCTTCACCTTGATCATCATGTCCACCAGGTGCCACACATCGGCGGCGTTGTCGATGAGGGACGCCCCGGCGTCCACATATTCGTTGTCGGAAAAGCCCGAGCCGACGCCCGCGCCCTTTTCCATATACACATGGTGCCCGGCGGAAACGTACGCCCTGACGTTATCCGGCGTGAGCCCCACACGGAACTCGTTGTTCTTGATCTCCTTCACGCAGCCGATCTTCATACGGGATACCGCCTTTCCAGCACAGATTGAGTTTAGATTATACACCAACCCGGCAAAAAAACAAAGTGCTGTATACCTGAATACGAAATCCAGAGCATTTTAAATACATTATGGACTTTTGTCCGTCAGGGCCGGCTCAGCCTGGGCAATTCGGCCGATCGCGGTTGCATTCACGGGCAGAATCGAGTATAATATGTATAATGACACAAAGGAGGGTTATCTCAAATGGGCAAAGTATTGGTGGAAACCAGCGCGCGCCACGTGCATGTGACTCAGGAAGATCTGGAGACCCTGTTCGGCAAGGGCTATGAGCTCCATGTCAAGAAGATGCTGTCCCAGCCCGGCCAGTACGCCAGCGAGGAGCGGGTGGAAGTGGTCGGCAGCAAAAAGTCCCTGCCCGGCGTGAGCATCCTGGGCCCCGTCCGCAAGGCCACCCAGGTGGAGCTGAGCCTGACCGACGCCCGCGCCATCGGCGTCAGCGCCCCCGTCCGGGAGAGCGGTGATCTGGAAGGTGCCGGCGCGTGCAAGCTGATCGGCCCCTGCGGCGAAGTGGAAGTCAAGGAAGGCGTCATCGCCGCCAAGCGTCACGTGCATATGACCAAGGCCGACGCCGAAGCCTTCGGCGTGAAGGACAAGGACGAAGTGATGGTGCGCATCGATTCCAACGGGCGCTCCCTGGTGTTCGATGACGTGGTGTGCCGCGTGAGCGATTCCTACGCGCTGGCCATGCACATCGATACCGACGAGAGCAACGCCGGCTGCGTCGCCCCCGGCACCATGGGCGAGATCATCCTGAAGAAATAAGCCTGACGATCCCGCGGCCCGTAAAAAAGACCGCGGGATACTTGTATCAATACGCCATGAAGATCAACTATGACGCCCGGATGCTCGAGATCATCCGCGGCCTGCCGGAGGGAGAAAAGCCCCGGCTGCTGCTCCACTCCTGCTGCGGTCCCTGCTCAGGCTCCGTCCTGGAGAAGCTGTGGGACTTTTTCGATGTGACGCTGTTCTACTACAACCCCAACATCGCGCCCTATGAGGAATATGTCAAACGGGCCCGAGAGCAGGAGCGCCTGCTGGCGGAGCTGCCCGTCAGGGTGCCCATGATCCTCGGGGAATGGGACAGCGGGGATTACTACAGCGCCGTCAAAGGGCTCGAAGACGAGCCGGAGGGCGGCGCGCGCTGCGTGAAGTGCTTCCGCCTCCGCTTGGAGGCGACGGCCCGGGCCGCGGCGGAAGGACGTTTCGACTTTTTCACCACGACCCTGACCGTGAGCCCCCACAAGAACGTCGACAACGTGAACCGGGAGGGCGAAAACGCCGGGGAGATCTATCACGTCCGGTACCTTCCGTCGGATTTCAAAAAGCGGGACGGCTACCTGCGCAGCCTTGAGATCAGCCGGGAACACGGCCTTTACCGTCAGAACTACTGCGGGTGCGTGTACTCCATGCGCCCGGAAGAAGAATAAACAGGAGGACCGACCATGGCCACACTGCACAACACCGCCGAAGCCGGGGATTTCGCGCCCACCGTCCTGATGCCGGGGGATCCCCTCCGGGCCAAATTCATCGCCGAGACCTTCCTGAAGGAACCGCGCCTTGTGAACAACGTGCGGGGCATCCAGGGCTACACGGGCACTTACAACGACAAGCCCGTGAGCGTCATGGCTTCCGGGATGGGGATGCCTTCCATCGGCATCTATTCCTATGAGCTGTACAATTTCTACGGGGTGGAAAAGATCATCCGCGTCGGCAGCGCCGGGATGATCGACCGGGGATTGAAGATCCGGTCCGTGGTAGCCGCCATGAGCGCCTACAGCAATTCCGCCTACGGGAACGACCTGGGGTTCAACGGGGTGCTGGCCCCGTGCGCCGATTTCGGCATGCTGTGCGACGCCGCGGAAGCCGCCAGGAAGATCGGCGTGACGCTGAACGTGGGCCCGATCTTTTCCAGCGACGTGTTCTACGCGGAGAGCAAAAACGCCGCCGTGCTGGAAAAGCTCCACGTGCTCTGCGTGGAGATGGAGACCTACGCCCTGTACCTCAACGCGGCGAAGGCCGGCAAAAAAGCCCTGACCCTGCTCACCATCTCCGACGACCCCTACACGGGCCTTTCCTGCACGCCCCAGGAGGTGCGGGAGACCTTCACCCAGATGATGGAGATCGCCCTGGAGATCGCGTAAGCGCGCGAACGGATATTTGAAACGCCCGGCACCGTCATTTTCGGTGCCGGGCGTTTTATCGAGCTTAAAGACGCTATACGTCTTCCACGATATTGTTGATCCAGATGCCTTTGGCGATCAGCACGGCGCCGAACACGCACTTGAGCAGATCCGATCCCTCGCACAGGGCGAAGATCGTGACCTCCGGCAGTGCCGTCAGGCCCACCAGGAGCCGCACGATCACCACCCTGACCAGCCAGACATACGCGCTGTCGAACAGCAGGGTGATCCAGGTCTTTCCCCCGGCCCGCAGGGTGAAATAGGTGGTGTGCCCGTAGGCGTACAGGGGCGCCGCGCAGGCGCTGACCCTGAGGAAGCCCACGGCCAGGGCGCGGACCTCGTCCGTGGTGTTGTACAGGCGGGGGAACAGGGGCGCCGACAGGAAGAGCAGAAGGCCCGCCGCCGCCGCGGAGACCACGGCGAAGGACGCGATCTGCTTCCGGGTGCTCCTCACCCGCTCGAAGTCCCCCGCTCCCAACTGCTGGCCCACCATGATGGACACGGCCGTGCCCATGCTCATCCACATGATGGAGAACACGTTGGACACGGTGGACGCGATATTCATGCCCGCCACCACCGCCAGGCCCCGGGTGGAATAGCTCTGGGTGAGGGCCGCCATGCCCAGGGACCAGAGCAGCTCGTTGATCAGAAGGGGCATGCCCTTGGACACGATCCTGCCCGCCAGGGCGCCGGGGATCCTCAGGCTCCTGTAGGCCCCGGGCACGAAGACCGCCTTTTCATGGTGCCGGTGGCACCAGATCACGATGATCGCGCATTCCAGGACACGGGCGATCACCGTGGCGACAGCGGCGCCCACCGCTCCCAGGGCAGGCGCGCCCCAGTGCCCGCCGATCAGGAACCAGTTGAGCACCAGATTGAGCAGGATGGCCGCCACGCCCGCCTTCATGGGCAGGGCGGTCTCGCCGCACTCCCGGAGGGTGGAGGCGTAAGCCTGCTGCAGGGCAAAGGGCGCGAGGCCCAGCAGCATCACGTTCAGATACCCCTGGGCGTGATCCAGGGTGGCCGCCATATCCCCGGTGCTTCCCCCCTCGTGGAGGAACAGCCCGATCAGATCCCTCCCCCACACAGTCAGCACTATAAGACCCGCGGCGAATATCCCGAGGGCCAGGAGGATCTTGAAGCGGAAAGTGTCCCGCACGCCCTTATGGTCCCCGTTGCCGTAGAACTGGGCCGTGAAGATCCCCACGCCGCCCAGGCCGCCGAAGATGCACAGATTGAACACGAACAGGCACTGGTTGACGATGGACACGCCGTTCATCTGGTCCGTGCCCACGGCGCCCACCATCAGGTTGTCCAGAAGGGACACCAGGTTGGTCAGCCCGCTCTGCAGCATCACCGGCAGAGCCAGGAAGATCAGGGACCTGTAAAAGGACTTCGTCCCGATATACTCTTTGATCCTGGACCGCATCATGGTCCCTCCCGCACACCGTCCTTAAAGAAAACGGGAGCCGGCTCGACGCCGGCCCCCCTTAAAGCAGCTCCGCCGGATCCGGTCACACCGGCCTTTCTTTCCCCATGAAGGTGCAGGCCAGGGAGCCCGGCCCGCAGTGGGACCCGATCACCGGCCCGATCATCTGCACACGGATCTCCTTGAGGCCGGGGAGCTTTTCCAGGAGCGTGTCCCGGAGCTTGAGCGCTTCCTCCTCCACGTCCGCGTGCATCAGGATGATGGTCTTCCCCGTGGGATCCTCGATATTTTCGACGGTCCTTTCCACGATGGTCTGCAGGGTCTTTTTCCGGCCCTTGGCCTTCTCCGCCGCGTCCATCTTGCCCTCCCGGCCTATCACGATGATGGGCTTGATATCCAGCATCGTGCCGAAGAAGGCGCTGGTGGGGCTCAGGCGGCCGCCGCGCTTCAAATAGACCAGGCTGTCCACCGTCATGAAGCAGCGGGCGCGCATGCGGTTGTCCCTGATCCACTGATCCACCTCGTCCATGGACGCGCCCTCAAGGTACAGGTCGTGGGCCTTTTCGATCAGCAGGGTCATGGGGCTGGAGATGGACAGGGTGTCGGAGATGACCAGGCGCCTGCCGGGATAGCGGATGCTCAGGTCGTCCCACGCCTGACGGGCATACTGCAGCGTGGCGGACATGTTGCTGGAAAAGGCCACGTACAGGATATCCTTCCCTTCCTTCAGCCAGGGCTCGAAATAATCCACGTAATCGGGCATGCTCAGGCAGCTGGTGCTGGGCACGGAGCCGGCGCGCATCCTGTCGAAGAACGCCTTCTGTGCCGCCGCGCCGGACCGGCCGTTGTCATCCAGATACTCCTTGCCGTCCAGGGCATAGGGCATTTTGATCACCGGGATCTGACGCTCGTCCGCGATCTGATAGGGCAGGTCACTGTCGCTGTCGGTCATGAACACATAAGGCATTTCTCGCATATTTTCCCCTCCGGACACGGGACCGGGCGGCCTTGCCCGTCCCCATGATCTGTACTTGAGCGGAGCGTATACCCCGCTTAGCTTATTGTAAACTCAACAGCGTGTTTCGTCAACCGAATGAGCTTCTTTTCCCTGTTTTTTCCGCTGTTCCGCGGGGAGCGGACGTCAGAAAAAACTTGCCAAAAAGGCCCTGCCATTGTATAATTTCCGCGTAGCACGGTCGCAGGACCGAGTATTTCACTTGTGGATTTTTTTCCCGAAAGGAGCAAAAGCAAATGCCAGCCAAAAAGTTCGTCTACCTCTTCAGCGAAGGCAACAAGGACATGCGCAATCTGTTGGGGGGCAAAGGCGCCAACCTGGCCGAAATGACCAATATCGGCCTGCCGGTGCCCCAGGGCTTCACCATCACCACCGAAGCCTGCACCCAG
>CADCQZ010000149.1 GCA_902803675.1 uncultured Eubacteriales bacterium | reverse complement strand
GTCCTGGCCGCGGCCGTGGACCTGAAGACCACCGCCGATGTGACCCTGAACGGCACGGATGAGATCCGCGTGTGTTCCGAGGGCTACGCCCCCGTGAAAGTGGACATCAAAAACCTCGAAAAACGGCCCGATGAGATCAACACCACCGCCGCCCTCATCCGGGGCGTGGCGGCCGCCTTCAAGGAAAAGGGCGCGGCCCTCAAAGGCTTTGACGCTAAGGTGCGCTCCACCGTGCTTCCCGGCAGCGGCCTGAGCTCCTCCGCCGCCTTCGAGGTGATGCTGGGCAACGTGATCAACACCCTGTTCTACGACGGGAAGATGAGCGCCGTGGACATCGCCCGGGTGGGCCAGTACGCGGAGAACGTGTATTTCGGCAAGCCCTGCGGCCTGATGGACCAGACGGCCTCCAGCGTGGGCGGCATGGTGTACATCGACTTCAACGACCCCGAAAAGCCCGTGGTGGAAAAGCTCGCCTTCGATTTCGGCGCCACCGGCCACGCCCTGTGCATCATCGACACCGGCGCCAGCCACGCGGACCTGACCGACGAGTACGCCGCCGTCCCCAGGGAGCTTTCCAAGGTCTGCGCGCATTTTGATAAAAAAGTGCTCCGGGACATCCCCGAGGAGGATTTCTACGCGGAGCTGAAAGCCCTGCGGAAGGAGGCGGGGGACCGGGCGGTCCTGCGCGCCATGCACGTCTACGAGGAGAACAGGCGGGTGCTCCTGCAGAAGCAGGCCCTGGAGAAGGGGGATTTCGCCGCCTTCCTGGAGCTGACCAAGGCCTCCGGGCGGTCCAGCTGGTGCTGCCTGCAGAACGTGATCCCCGCCGGATACAAGGAGCACCAGGACATGGCCTTCGCCCTGGCCCTGGCGGAGCACCTGCTTCAAGGCCGGGGCGCCTGCCGGGTGCACGGCGGCGGCTTCGCCGGCACCATCCAGGCCTTCGTGCCCCTGGATATCCTGGAGGGATTCAAAGCAGGCATGGAAAAGGCCCTGGGCAAGGGCATGTGCCACGAGCTCTCCATCCGCCCGGAGGGCGGCATGCTGGAGAGCGTGACCGAATAAAAAGGAGGCCCCCATGGCTGAGCAGCTGATCGACCGCGCGCTCTACGACGCGATCCTGCGCTTCGAGGACAGCGAGGACGCGCAGGACTACTACTACAAAGTGATGGACACCGAGACCGTGACCCGCTCCGGCCGTCGGGAGACCGTGCGCACCCGGATCCTCAAGGTGTACGCCATGCTGTTCTGCGAGGACATGGACGCACCGCCGGGCACCCCCGCGGGCCCGGATGAGGTGGAAGCCACGGCGGACAGGCTCTATATCGGTGAGATGGGCCTGGATCCCAGCCACTGGTACAGGATGCGCTACCATTTCCCCGTCATCGACGAGGACAATTACGACCGCTTCGCCGCCCTGGTCATCTCCGACCTGAGCGCCGGCCCCCTGAGGGAGGCCATCGAAAAAGGCGGGGACATGCTGCTGGTGGGCGAGGCGGATCCGCTGCGCATGACGGAGAAACAGCGCAGGGAACAGCACCTGCGCGTCATCGACATGGGCGGAGGGGAGGCGTCGTTATGACCATCCTCACCGTGGAAAACGATAAAAAAGTCCTGAGCGACTTGTCCCGCATCATCACTTCCCTCCGGCCGGACGCGGAGCTCCTCCCCTGCGACAGCAGCCCGGCTGCCCTGGCAGCGGCCCGCAAAAAGGACGTGACCGTCGCCTTCCTCAACTTCAGGCTCAAGGAGATCGACGGCATGGTGCTGGGCAGGTATCTCAAGGACCTGAACCCCGGCGTGAACCTGATCTACCTGACGGGGGAGAAGAGCGACGCTTTCGACGCCATGACCTTAAGGGCCAGCGGCTGCCTTTTGAGGCCCGCCACCCGGGAGACCGTGGCCGCCGAGCTGGACCAGCTGCGCTACCCGCCGGACGCCGCCGCGCCCAAGCGCGTCTTCGCCCAGACCTTCGGCAATTTCGAGATCTTCGCGGACGGCCGCCCCATCGCCTTCAAATACTCCAAGACCAAGGAGATCGTGGGCCTTCTGGTGTGCAACCGGGGCGCCCAGACCACCAACGGTGAGATCATCGCCAACCTGTGGGAGGATGACGGGGACCCGGACAAGAAGACCTCCTATCTGAGCAATCTGAGGCAGGACCTGCAGAACACCCTGACCCGGCTGAAGCTGGAGGGCATCATCATCAAGCAGCGCGGCAGCATGGCCATCGCGGCGGACAAGATCGAGTGCGACCTGTACGACTGGCTGGCCAGGAAGTCCGAGTCCCGCTACCACTACCTGGGGGACTTCATGAACCAGTACTCCTGGGCGGAATACCTCCACGCGGAGCTGGACGAGATCAGCTACGCCATGGAAGACGACGAAGACTGATCTTCAAAGGAGGAGCCGGAAATTGTCCCTTGTCAGTTACCTGGTGCGCAGGACCTTCAAAAAAGGGGACCTCAAGCGGGACGCGGGCCTCACGATCCCCGGGGATGTGACCGTGTCCGAAGGCATCCCCTACGGGCCCGACCCGGTGTGGCAGTCCCTGGAGATCTGCCGCCCCACGGGCAGCGCCGGGACCGCGCTGCCGGTCATCGTCAGCGTGCACGGCGGCGGCTGGGTCTACGGCGACCGGCAGCTCTACCGGTACTACTGCGCGGACCTGGCGCGCCGGGGCTTCGCCGTGGTCAATTTCTCCTACCGGCTGGCCCCGGAACACCGCTTCCCCGCGTGCCTTGAGGATACCTGCGCGGTGTTCCGCTTCGTTTCGGATCACGCCCCGGAGCATTTCCTCGACCCCGGCAGTGTTTTCGCCGTGGGCGATTCCGCCGGCGCCCACCTGCTCAGCCTGTTCACGGAGATGTGCGCGGATCCGGCTTACGCCGCGGGATACCCGTTCTCCCCGCCGAAGGGCTTCATGCCCCGGGCCGTGGCCCTCAACTGCGGGGCTTACCGGATCGCGGTCAAAAAACGCGCGGACCTGACGGCCTTCCTCATGCGGGACCTGCTCCCCGGCAGGGGACGGGATCCGGAGGAGCTCCGGCGGATCGACGTCCTCAGCCATGTGTGCCCGGGATTCCCGCCCGCCTTCATCATGACCGCGGAAAAGGATTTCCTGAGGGATCAGGCCCTCCCGATGACCGAAGCCCTGGAGAAAGCGGGCACTTCTGTCACTTTCAGGGACTGCCGGGACGATAAAAAAGAGCTGGCCCACGTGTTCCACCTGGACATCCGGGAGGAGAATGCCCGGCGCCTCAACGACGAGGAGTGCGCCTTCTTCCGCTCTTTTCTGACCCGTTCGTCCTGACAGCTCCGTCCGGTCCCGGCAGGCCCGCAGCTTCCCTTAAAGAAAGGATCGATCCCCTTGTTTGACAGTTTCATCCTGGCCGTGGGCGCGGTGGTCCCCTTCCTGATCTACCTGTCCATCGGGTACCTGGTGGTCCGCTTCAAATGGACGGACAGGCCCTTCCTCGAGAAGCTCAACACCCTGGTGTTCCGGGTCCTGTTCCCGTTCATGATGTTCCAGAACGTGTACTCCATCACGGCGGACGGTTTCCCGTCCCTCACCCTCATGCTGATGGGGCCGCTGAGCGTGATCGCCCTGATCATCCTCAGCATCCTTGTCGTACCGCGCCTGGTGAAGGAGAACAGCCGCCGGGGCGTGATCATCCAGGCCCTGTTCCGCTCCAACTATCTGCTCTACGGCATCCCCATGACGGTGTTCGTGTTCGGCGGCGAAAAGTCCGGCGCCGCGGGCATCATCCTGGCGGAGATGGTGACGGTGTTCAATGTCGCCGCCGTGATCGTGCTGGAGATGTACGCCGGCGGGGACCGCACCGGGCCATGGGAGCTCCTCAAAAAAATGGCCGCCAATCCCCTGCTCCAGGGCTGCCTCATCGGCCTTGCCTTTTTCGTGTTGGGCATCCGCCTGCCCTCCTTCATCGAAAAGCCCGTCAGCGCCCTGGGCTCTTCCGCCACGCCCCTGGCCCTGATCACCCTGGGCGGCACCATGGAGTTCTCCGCCATGCGGCAGAACAGGCGGGAGCTTTTCTGGGTGCTGCTTTTGAAGCTGATCCTGCTCCCCGTCGCCTTCACCCTCCTGGGCTACGCCCTGGGCTTAAGGGGCGTCGAATTGTTCCTGCTTTTGATGATCTTCGCCACCCCCGTGGCCGTGTCCTCCTACCCCATGGCCGTCAACATGAACGGGGACGGGCCTCTGGCCGGCCAGATGGTGTTCGTGAGCACCATCGCCTCCCTGTTCACCATCTTCGGCTTCATCTTCACCTTGTCCCGCATGGGGCTGCTGGTGTGACGCTCCGAACGATACCGCCGCGGGCTTTACGGCCCGCGGCTTGTCTTTTGACGTTTTTTTGCTATAATGGATATAAAGACACCGCTGCGCGGAACCAAACCGTGAAAGATCGAGCCCGGGAACCCGCCCGATACGACCTTCGGGCCCCGGAAAAGTGAAAAAGGGGGGACTTAAGCAAGATGAAAAAGTACCGTTATCTTCTGGCGGCCCTGACTTTCGTCCTGGTGCTGTCAGCCGCCGCCGCGGCCCTGGCCTACCCGGCGGACACCTCCAAGTGTCCGGTCAATCCCGCGGGGCAGAGGGGCCCGCACCTCTATGAAGAGATAGCCCGCACCCCGGCCACCTGCACCCAGCCCGGGTCCATCACCTGGGAATGCCAGGGCTGCAAAAAGACCGTGACGGAGACCATCCCCGCCACCGGGCACATATGGAGCAACTGGCTCATCACCAAAGAGCCCACCTGCACCCAGCCGGGTGAACAGTCCCGCGAGTGCCGCAACGACAGGTCCCACAAAGAGACCCAGACCCTCCCCGCCCTGGGCCATGACTGGGGCAATTGGAAGACCGCCGCGGAACCCGGCTGCACCACCGAGGGCACCGAAACGCGGACCTGCAGACGGTGTAAAATGACGGAGACAAGGACCATTCCCGCCCTGG
>CADCQZ010000148.1 GCA_902803675.1 uncultured Eubacteriales bacterium | reverse complement strand
GCAGGATCACGTGATATGTGTCCGCCAGGAGGAACGCTTCCTCCCGGTAGTTCCACCAGTTGAGGCCGCCGCCGTGCAGCAGCATCAATACGGGGGCGTTTTCGTTCCCGAAATGCTGAAACACCATCGCCCGTCATCTCCTTAAAAGAGGCGTGTCGGTCCGCGTCCTTCCGCCCGCGCGGGAAGTTATCCAGTCCGCCGCGCGTCCGGCATGCGTCAGCTTTCTCTCTGACTGATTATAGATGATTTTTCGGAAAATATCAATTTATACCCCCAAAAAGGCTCCTGCCGGATCGTTGTGACGCCGCTGCTTTGTGATATAATAGCTTCAGATGTTTGTCCCGGGTCCAATACTGCGTTTTATTCTGTCATGATGGAGGGTTCGCCATGCTGAGGATCGCCGTGGTGGATGACGAAAAGGGTTTCAGTGACCGTCTGTGCCGGTTCATCGCGCGGTACGGGGAGGAGAACGGCGTCGAGGCCGACGTCACCTGCTTCCGGGACGGCCTGGACATCGCCGAGGATTTCCGGTCCCGGTGGGACATCATCTTTCTCGATATCCAGATGGAGCATCTGGACGGGCTGGCGGCGGCCCGCCGCATCCGCGCGGCTGACAGCGACGTGATCATCATATTCGTCACTAGTATGGCAAAGAAGGCCATCAACGGGTACGAGGTGGACGCCTTCGACTATGTGCTCAAGCCCCTGGAGTATCCCCAGTTCGCCCTGCGGATGAAAAAGGCCGTCAAAGAGGTGGACAAAAAGAAAGACCACAGCTATGTGTACTTAAAAAAATACAGCGACATCGTGAAGGTGTCCACCGACGATATCCTGTACATCGAGGTCACCGGCCACACCCTCAAATACGTGACGGCGGAGGAGACCTACGAGAAGCGGGCCAGGATCGGGGACGCGGAGGCGGAGCTGGCGGGCCGGCCCTTTTCCCGGTGCAGCCTGTCCTACCTGGTGAACCTCAAGCGTGTCGACCGGATCAGCGGGGACACCGTAGTCATCGGGCCTTACGAGCTGCCCATCAGCCGCAACCGCAGGAAGGAATTCCTGCAGGCGTTCACGGACTATCTGGAGGCGGGATTCTGATGGAGACCATGATAACGAGGGAACTGCTCGTTCATTACCTGTCCGGCTTTCCCAAACAGCTTTTTTTCGCGCTGATCCCGTTTTTCATCCCCCTGGAAAAGAAAAAACGGTGGTATCTGTACTTCATCGCCCTTTGGGCCATGATCACCGCTGTGGTGGCGATGGGTACTTTCACCTTTCCGTGGCTGGCGGGCCTGGGCATGTCGGGCCAGGTATATTTCAGCCTGCATTATATCGCTGTCCTGGCCGCCTACGCGGCGGGAGTTTTCCTGATGTGCCGCGTCTCCTTCAAGGAAGCGGCCTATGTCGTCGTCTGCGGTTATATGGCGGAGCATGTCAAATACTGCGTGATAACGCTCCTGCAGCACTTTCTCTCATCGCCCGCCTGGCTGGACGCGTGGTATGTTGACCGCGGGCTGGACCTTCTCATATACACCGCCGTATACTTCCTGTTCGTCAGGCGGGTCAGCGGCGGCGGGCATTACCTCACCTCCGCGCTGCGGTCCTTCAATCTGTTCGTGATCTCCATGGCCCTCATGTATTTCCTGAGCGTGTACCTGATCGGACTGGACCTTTCCTGGATACACGCCCTGTACACCCTGGTGTTCATCATCGTGCTCATGTTCAGCGAGATCCATTTCAGCGCGCAGCTGAAGCTCCAGGAGGAGCTCCAGGTCCGGGAGAAGATCTGGGCGCTCAACAAGGCCCAGTACGAGATGAGCAAAGAGAACATCGAGATCATCAATCGAAAGAGCCATGACCTGAAGCGGCAGGTGGCCGCCCTGCGCACCGTGAGCACCCCGGAGGAACAGGCGGCCGCCATCACCGAGATCGAGCAGGCCGTGCAGATCTACGACCGCACCTTCAAGACCGGCAACCGGGCCATGGATACGGTCCTGATGCAGGAAGCGCTCAAATGCAGTCAGGACCATATCGAACTGACCGCTGTGGCGGACGGCGCGCTGCTCTCTTTCATGCGGTCGGTGGACCTGTACACCATGCTGTCCAACATCCTGGACAATGCCGTCGAGGCCAATCTGATGATCCCGGAGGAGAGCGGGCGCTCCATCCATCTGTCCCTCCACGAAAAAAAGGGCCTGATCATCCTGCAGTGCGAAAATCCCTATGACGGCACCGTCACCCTGGAGAACGGCCTGCCCGTGACCCGGAAGGACGACAAGACCGCGCACGGCTTCGGCACCCGCAGCATCCAGGCCACGGCGGAAAAATACGGCGGTGTCCTGCGGATCGATCCCCGCGGCGGCATGTACGTGCTCCGCCTGATCTTTCAGCCCCCCGATACCGATCAGGACGAAAAAACGACCAGTTAGGACAGAGCCGCGCGCCGCGGCTTTTTTTGTGCTATCCTCCGCGCATCCGGTACGGAAAACGTACCAAGTATGAAGGAGGAACACCCCATGAAAAAGATCGCTGCTCTGATCCTGGCCCTGGTCCTGGCCCTTTCCTGCGCCGCCGCTCTGGCCGACACCGCCTACACTCACGCTTTCACCGCCGAGGAACTGGCCGGCACCACCGATATGAACGGTTTCGTGTCCGCCCTGGCGCTCACCGAGCTGAACACCATCGTGCTCAAGGATGACGGCACCTACGAATACACCAAGCTGATGGCCTATATCGGCGAGAACGGAGAAGTGGTGGAAGTCACCAACGAAAACGGCACCATGCGCTTTGAGATCCGCTACACCTACACCGGCACCTACACCCAGGACGGCGACCAGGTCACCCTGAACGTGCCCGACGAGTGCGTCTTCTCCGAGGACTGGGGCGTGCTGGTGGACGGCGGCTACATGAAGAACTCCGAGGGCAAGGCCTCCGAGGGCGCCCGCGTGACCAACTACGAAGGCACCGATTACGATCCGATGGACAACTTTGACAGTGAAGTGTACAAGTTCGTGGGCCATGACGCTCCCGTCAACGTGACCGTGAACGCCGACGGCACCTTCACCTACAACGCCGTGGCTTCTTCTGATGACGACTGATCCTGAGAAATAACGACGGCTTATCCCCCTGGGGAGCCGGGTGAGAGCCAATACACCCGGCCCCTTTTTTTGACCCGCGAACGTGAGACCGGCGCCGCCGGCTGGAGGAAGTATGCAGAAAGAAAAGAACTACAGCAAAAGATCGTATTTCATCACCCACAGCGCGGTGCTGGCCGTCCTGCTGATCGTATGCATCCTGGCCAACGTGATCACCGCCAAATGGGACAGCGTGCTCACGGATTTCTTCGGCACCGTGGGCGGTACTCAGACCACCGCTCAGGCGGGGGACTTCGTCAGCTCGTTCAAGGATGAGGACGCCCTCCTGGCGGCCCAGCTGGATCACACCCGCCGCGTCACGGCGGAAGGCGTGGTGCTGCTGCGCAATGAGGACGGCTTCCTGCCCCTGAAGGCCGGCGCGCAGGTCAGCGTC
>CADCQZ010000147.1 GCA_902803675.1 uncultured Eubacteriales bacterium | reverse complement strand
CCGGTCCTGATCACCTCCCAGTCCGCGGGCGAGGGCACCCCCCTGCCCGACGGGACGCTCAAGGGCGACGTGCGCGGCGGCTCGGTGAACATTTCCGCCGGCCAGGTGCCCGGGTACCAGAGCGTATGGGCCTCCGGCAGCGGCGGCAGTTTTCCTCTGGTGGCGGTGAACGGGCGGTATTACAGGCTCCTGAAGACCCCGGGAAAGATCTCCGAGGCCCTCCTGGGAAAGGAGATCGGTTCGGTCGAGGAGAGGACCGATGAGCCCGCCCTGTGCCGTGCCGAAGTGTTTTCCAATGTGGTGGACGCCGGGCAGAGCGTATACGCCGTGTCCGGTATGGACGGCGCCGCGGCGGCGGCCTATGTGGACGGGGTGCTCAGGGCGTTCCAGCGCGTGAGCTATTCCGGCAGCGCGATCCTGGGCAGGGAGTCCCTGGCGGATACGCTGAAGCTGTCGGGCGTCTCATCCATCGAGCTGACCGATGTGGGGACCGTGACCGGCGACGAGGCGGTGCGGCTGGCGGACAAGCTCCTTTCGGGCGCTTCCTACCAGAACGCGAACTGCACCGAGACGGGAAAGACCCTCGTGATCCGCTGCGGCAACGGCATCGCGATGCAGCTGTGCGTCAACGGGGACAATGTTTCCGGCTGCGGCACCTGGTCCTGCCCGGACTTCTTTGAGGCTTTCCCGGCCATGCCGTGAGCGGATGGACCGGCGGTATCCCGGCGCCTGCCCTTCGGGGCGGACGCCGGCTTTTTCGTTCACCGGAGATCGACGGGAAAACGGACCAGACTTCGGTCTGTTTCGGATATAAAAATTCCTTTACCGTCCGGGTGCTTTATGATATACTGAATGTGTATAACTATGGCTATTTATGCGCGCCGAGAGGCGGACGGTGAGGGCGGATATGGATTTCCTGACAGTGATCGAGCACAAAAAAAGAGGCCTGGAACTTTCAGCGGAGGAGATCCGCCTGTTTGCCTCCGGGGCGGCGGACGGGTCGGTCCCGGATTACCAGCTGGCCGCGCTGCTGATGGCGATCCGCCTGAACGGCATGAACGACCGGGAGATCACCGATCTGACGCTGGCCATGGCCGCCAGCGGGGACCGGCTGGAGCCTGAAGTGGGCGGTGTGCCGGTGGACAAGCATTCCACCGGCGGCGTCGGTGACACGACGACCCTGATCCTGGCGCCCCTTGTGGCCGCCTGCGGCGGCAAGGTGCTCAAGATGAGCGGCCGCGGGCTGGGGCATACGGGCGGCACCATCGACAAGATGGAATCGATCCCCGGCATGAAGGTCGTGCTGCCGGAGGAACAGTTCGTGGAGCAGGTGCGCACGATCGGATGCGCCGTGGTGGGGCAGAGCGCGCAGCTGGCCCCGGCCGACGGGCGGCTGTACGCCCTGAGGGATGTGACCGCCACGGTGGATTCCATCCCGCTGATCGTGTCCTCCATCCTGAGCAAGAAATTCGCCTCCGGCGCCCGGGCGATCGTGCTGGACGTGAAGACCGGCACCGGGGCCCTGATGCCCACGGAGGAAAAGAGCCTGGAACTGGCCCGGGCGATGGTGCGCATCGGGAACCTGGCCGGGCGGAACGTCGTGGCCGTGATCAGCGGCATGGACGAGCCTCTGGGGTCCCATGTGGGCAACGCGCTGGAGGTCCGGGAAGCCATCGACGTGCTCAGCGGCCGGTATCCGGCGGACCATCCCCTCACGAAGGTCGCCCTGTATCTGGGAGCGCAGATGCTGGTGGCATCGGGGCTTTTCAGCGACCTGAAGGCCGCTTATGACCGGGAATGGGAAGCTGTCAGGGACGGCAGCGGGCTTATGAAACTGGAAGAGATGATCCGCGCCCAGGGCGGGGATCCCGGGGTGTGCCATGACACGTCCCTGCTGCCCGGCGCGTCCGTCATCCGGGATGTGAAGTGCCCTGCGGACGGATATCTTCAAAAGGTGGACTGCATGGCCCTGGGATATGCCGCCCAGAGGATGGGCGCCGGCCGGGTCCGCAAGGAGGATAAGATCGACCTGGGGGTCGGCTTTATCATGCGTAAGAGGATCGGGGACTTCTGCCGGAAGGGCGAGGCCCTGTGCACCCTGCACGCCTCCGGGGAGGAGAGCGCGGACCGGGCCGGTGAGGAGGTGCTCCGGGCCCTCACCTTCGGGCCGGAGGAGACCCGCAGGCCCGATCTGATCAGCTATGTGGTGGATGTGAACGGCACCCGCCCGCTCAAGGGCGGAAACTGGTTCTGACCGGTAAAGGAGATACAACGGTATGAAAAAGATATTGCCGATCCTGATCGCGTTTGTACTGTGCCTGAGCGCCGCGGCGGCCGCGGAGGAGTTCGGTGCGTTCCGCTTCGACGAGGCCTATGACTTCGCCATGGCCATGCTGGAAACGGCTCAGAACGCCGGGGACGCCAGGAAGACCGCGATCGAGGACGGGCTCACCCGCCTTGAGGCCGGCGGCGCGGTGTTCGTGTACGAGGAAGGCGACGAATACCTGGACTTAAAGAGCGCCACGCTCCTGAACGGCACCGAGGATGCCCGCGGGTTCGCTTCCGGCTTTTTCGGCTGGGAGAGCGTCAGCGGCGTGTCCACGGCCGAAGTGCTGGCGGCCTATCCCAACGGCAACAGCCGCCTGGAGGGCACCTTCGACGCCGCCCTGATCTATCTTGAGCGCGACGGCGGGGATGTGCTCTACGGGCTGTGCAGCCGTGACGGCCAGAGGATCCTCAGCCTGGAATACGGCTTTGACGGCGCGAAGGGGACCGCCCTGGTGCGCTACAGCTTCCTGGACGATTCCCTGGAGGACATCACCTATTACTTCGGCGACGCCGCCGAAAGCCAGGCGGCCGGGACCGGCGCCCTGGAGGCCCTCAAAGACGAAAAGAGTTATTTCGCCTACTATACCGGGGCCGAAGGAGAAGAGACGGAAGTGTTTGCCCGCGAGGATCTTTTCTTCGCGGGGATGGACGTCATGACCCTGACGCGCGGCGATCTGGAGCGGGCCTTCGGCACGCCCGACGCGGTCTCTGAGGCGGCCGGGCAGGTCCAGCTCATGTGGGACGGCCTTGCCGTGACCTTCCCCGCGGCGGACGGCACCGCGGCGGGTCCTGCGGCGCTGCTGGTGAGCGGCGGCGATCGGGAAGGCCCCCGGGGCCTTCGCGTGGGCGACACGCTGGGGAGCGTGCTCAGGCGTTTCCGCAATGATGTGGGCCGGGAGAGCGACAGGGGCACCCTGCTCTACGGCGACGGGGAAAATGCCCCGTACGGCCTGATCACCTTCGGGGCCGACACCGCCACGGTGACCTACTGCGCCCTTACCGACGAGGGCAGCATCTTCCTTTACTGCAATTTCGAGGACTATACCCTGGTCAATTATCTGATAGCCCGATAAACTGACCTCAAGGTCAGCTTCCGGAGGCGTTTATGCGCGTTGATCTGACTTGCCCCGTGGAAATGTGGCACTGCGGGCTGCCGAACGAAAAATACCCGGTGTGTACGATGCAGATGTACAACCTGTCGGACAAGAGCGTCAGCTCCCTGCAGGTGTGTGTCCGCGCGTACGACAACGCCGGTCAGCTCCGCTCCCGCAAGGTCGAAAGAGTACAGGTGGATGATGTCGGTCCCCAGACGGTGTTCGAGGTGCTGGTGGCGGACGAAGAGGCCGCGACGGCGCCGGATCTGGAGATCCGCATCGAGAAGGTCTGGTTCACGGACGGCACGGTCTGGCGCAGCGGCGCGGCCTCCCTGAGCGAGTACGATCCGCCCCCCGCCCTGTCGGGCGCCCGCATGGAGGCGATGCGCTATCTGGCGGGGCCGGACGCGAACTGTTTCCCGTCCGATCAGGGCGCCGTGTGGGTCTGTGTGTGTTCAAGGCCGAACCCGGCTTCGGCGGACCGGTGCCGGCGCTGCGGCAGGAACAAGCATGATGTTTTCACCAAGCTCAACCAGGCCGAGGTGGAGAAGCTGATCTTCGCCCGGCAGAACGAAGAAGAGGAAAAGGAGCGTGCCGTCCGGGAAAAGGAACGCATCGAAGCCGAGAAGGAAGCCGAAAAGAAAAAGAAACTCGCAAAGCGCAGAAAGATCATCCTGACGACGGTCATCTGCGCCGCCGCGGCGGCGGCTCTTGCCTGGGCCGTCATCTTCCACGGGATCCCGTACTATCATTACATGACCGCGTCCCAGGCCCTGGAGAAAGGGCAGTACGCCGCCGCCAAGGAGCAGTTCCTTGCCCTGGAGGGCTACCGGGACAGCGCCGACATGGCCCTGGAGTGCGATTACAGGAGCGCTCTGAATTCCCGGAAGGCCGGCACCTTTACGGCCCTCAAGGTGGCCTGGGAGGGGTTCGAGGCCCTGGGGGATTACCGGGACTCCGCCCTGCAGGCGCAGATCAGCCGCTACGAGGCGGCCCAGAAATACGCCTCCGCCGGCAACTGGGACCGGGCGATCGAACTGTACGAGGGCCTGGACGCCTATGAGGATTCCGCCGACCGGGCGCTCAGGTGCCGCTACGATCAGGCTTCGGAACTGATGGGGCGCAGGGATTACGAGGCGGCCAGGGAAAAGTTCGAGGCGATCGGGGATTATTCCGACGCGGCGGAAAAGGCGCTGGAGTGCGTGTATCAGCCGGCGATCGCGAGCCTGAACGCGGGCGATCCCGTCAGCGCCATCGACGGCTTCCTCGCGGTGGGGGATTACCGGGACGCGCCGCGCCAGCTCCTGGCGGCCTATTACGGGGCCGGGGATCTGTACTACGATCATCAGGACTACGATACGGCGGCGGACTATTTCATCCTCGCCGGCGATTATTCCGACGCGGCCCGCAGGGCCAGGCAGTGCCTGTACGATCCGGCGGTGGAAGCGATGGAGGCCGGGGAGTGGCAGAAGGCGGCGGATATGTTCGAGAAGATCCTCACCTATTCCGACGCCGCGGCGCTCTGGCGCAGATGCATCGCCTCCCTGGGGGACGAGAAAATGGCGGAGGGCGATTTTACCGCCGCCATGAGCTACTACGAGAAACTGCCTGAGGACGACCCCGAGACCGGGAACAAGATCACGGAGTGCGTCTACAGGATGGCGATGGCGGCGTTCGAGGCGGGCGATCTTGAAAAGGCCCAGCTCCTGTTCGCCGAGGTGGAGGAGTACTCCGACAGCGACACCTACATCAAGGGCATCCTCTACGCCCGCGCCACGGCCGCGATGAACGCTCAGGACTATGACCAGGCCATCGACCTGTTCACCCAGGCCGGGGACTATGAGGACAGTCAGACCGAACTGACCCGCGCGCGCTACGCCAAGGCCCTGGACCTGATCGACGAGGGCCTGTACGAGGAGGCGATCCCGCTGCTGGAGCTCACGCCGGGCTACCTGAACGCCGATACGGCGCTGAGGGACGCGCGCTACCGCGGGGCGCTGCATCTGATGCAGTCGAAGGAATTCGAGAAAGCGGCGGAGATCTTCAGCGAGATCCTGAATTACAAGGATTCCCGGACCCAGTACAAGGAGTGCCTGTACATCGTGGGCAAAGCGGCCCTGGAGAGCGGCGATGAGGACAAGGGCCTGGAGATGCTGAACCGCGTCGGGGACTACAAGGATGTCAAAACGCTCTTCCAGGCGGCGGGCTATGACCGGGCCATGGTGCTCAAGGATTCCGGCGAGTACCGTGAGGCCGTCGAGCTGTTCAGATCCCTGTCCGGGTACATGGACGCGGACGCCCAGGCCGAGGAGTGCCTGGACATGTATTACCAGGCGGCCTACAGGGAAGCGGCCGCGGCGTATGAGACCGGGGATTACGCTTTCGTGGTGGAGATGCTCCGGGACATGGACCTGAGCTATCTGCCGGAAAGGTATGTGGACCTGAGGGACATGTACGCGGAGGCCGCCTACCGCCGCGGGGACGAACTGTACGCGCAGAAGCGGCCCTATGAAGCGCTGGCGTATTACGACCTGATCCCGGGCTACAAGGACGTGAGCACGAGAAAGCTGAACCGGACCTGCTATCAGATCATCGGTTCCTGGGAGACCGCGGACGGCGCCCATCGCTTCGACTTCCGGGCCGACGGCACCTTCAAGGCGGGAGACAGGGAGGAACATTACTACACCACCCAGTACGCCGTCTACGCCGGGCCGGACTCCGATCCTGTCGGCATGGCCTACGCCTACAACATCCTCGACTTAAGGCAGGGGCAGATCCTCAACCTGAGGGACGAGAAGACCGGCACCGTGTACAAGATGAAGCCGGTCAAGGCGGACTGAGATGGCCGCCCGCGCATGGCGTTCACCTGAGGACCGGGTGGGTGAATGGGACGGCGTCCGGGCTCTTCTGATCGGGCTCGTGGGCTGGTTCCACATCTGGCAGCAGAGCTGGCTGACCCCGGTGGCCGTGATCGGCGGCCGGGTGCTGTCGCTGGATTTCCTGCTCAGGAGCGGGTATATCTGGGTGGACGGGATGATCCTCCTGTCCGGCTTCCTGCTTTACCTGCCCTACGCGCTGGATCCCGGCCGCCCGATGGACGTGAAGCGGTTCTGTCTCAGGCGCTTCGCCCGCATCTGGCCCTCCTACGCGCTGAACGTGACCGTGTTCTTCCTGATGAGCCTGAACGCCTATCGGAGCGCGGGCGAGGCCGTGTGGGATCTCATCAGCCATCTCACCTTCCTCCATCCGCTGTCTTTCGCGACCTACTATGCCAGCCCGATCAACGGGGCCCTGTGGACGGTGGGGGTGGAGGTTCATTTCTACCTGCTGTTCCCCCTGGTGCTCCGCTTTTTCAGGAAAAAGCCTCTATTGACATCGGCGGTCATGTGCGCCGCGGCCTGGGGGTTCAGGCTCTACGCTTCCGGGCTCAGGGACTGCGCCATGTACTTCAATCAGCTGCCCGCGTTCCTGGATGTGTACGCCGTGGGCATGCTGGGGGCCATGGGGTACGCGGCCCTGAAAAAGCAGATCGGGAAGGACGGGCGCTCCGCCGTGGTGTTCACTCTCGCGGCGCTGGTGAGCGTTCTGTACCTGGTGGGCATCGCCCGGGACCAGGCCGCCAGGAACGGTGTGGACGGCATCCGCATCGGCCAGATGGAGAACAGGCTCCCCATCGCCTTGGCGCTGACGGTGCTCATCGTGAGCCTTCCCTTCGCGGCCGGGGGCGTAAGGAAAGCGTTTTCCAACCGGGTGACATACTTCCTGGCGGCGGTGAGCTATCAGTTCTATATGCTGCACCAGAAGCTCGCCGTTCTGATCCGGGAATGGCGCTGGATCCCTTCCCGGTACGACCTGCCCAATCAGGCGGGCGATTTTTCCTGGCAGCTGCCCTACACGCTGACATGTTTTCTTCTTGCATTGCTGCTTTCGGCGGCTCTGACGTATCTGTTCGAGCGGCCTTTATCCCGGAAGATCCTGTCTTTCGGGAATAAGCAGGGAATCGGCGACCAATAAACTATTATAGGAGGGTGCGTATGAATCAGGAGTATCAGGTATGGCTCAACAAGTGTGAGGACGAAACGCTGCGCGCGGAGCTGGAAAGCATCAGGGAGGACGAGGCCGCCATTTCGGATCGGTTCTACACCTCGCTGCTCTTCGGCACCGGCGGTCTTCGCGGCGTCCTGGGCGCAGGCACCAACCGCATGAATATCTATACCGTCGGCAGGGCCACCAAGGGCTATGCCGCCTATCTGAAGGGCCGTTATCAGGATCCCAAATGCGCGATCAGCTATGACAACCGCCGCAACTCCGATCTCTTCGCCAAGAGGTCCGCGGCCATCCTGGCTTCCCGCGGCGTCAAGGTGTACATCTATCCCGAACTGATGCCCACTCCCATGCTGTCCTGGGCCGTCAGGCAGGAAGGCTGCCAGGGCGGCATCATGATCACCGCGAGCCACAACCCCGCGATCTACAACGGCTACAAGGCCTACGGCCCCGACGGCTGCCAGCTGACGGATGACGACGCCCACGCCGTGGAGCAGGCCATCGCCGCCGAGACCTATTTTGACGACGCGCCCGCCTACACCTTTGAGGACGGGCTCAGGTCCGGCATGATCGAGATCATCAGCCAGGACGTGATCGACGGCTTCCTGGCCATGGTGGCCAAGCTGGCTCCCGGCAGCGCCGAGGATGCCGCGAAGCTCAGCATCGTCTACACTCCCCTCAACGGTACGGGCCGCATGCCCGTGCTCCGCGCCCTGACCGCCGCCGGCTTCGAGAACATCACCGTGGTGCCGGAGCAGGAGTTCCCGGATCCCGATTTCACCACCTGCCCCTATCCGAACCCCGAGATGAAGGAAGCCCTGCAGAAGGGCCTGGCCCTGTTCAGGGAAAAGAAGGCCGACCTGCTCCTGGCCACCGACCCGGACTGCGACCGCGTCGGCACCGCCTGCTGGGACGGGGATGAAGTGCGCCTGATCACCGGCAACGAGATGGGCGTGCTGCTGCTGGACTACATCTGCTCTTCCAGGAAGGCCGCCGGCACCATGCCCGAGGGCCCGGTGGCGGTCAAGACCATCGTGACCACCGACATGGCCAGGGTGTGCGCCGAGCATTACGGCGTGGAGATGCGGGATGTGCTCACGGGCTTCAAGTATATCGGTGACCAGATCGCCCGCCTGGAGGCCGCCGGCCATCCCGAAAGGTTCATCTTCGGCTACGAGGAGAGCTACGGCTACCTGAGCGGCACCTCCGTGCGCGACAAGGACGCCGTGAACGCTTCCCTGCTGATCTGCCGTATGTGCGCCGAATACAAAAAGCGCGGCTGGTCCCTCGCGGACGCGCTCAGGGACGCGGAGAAGCGCTTCGGCACCTTCAGGAACGCTCTGGAGAACCACGCCTTCCCCGGTGAGGACGGCATGAACCAGATGGACCGCATGATGACCGCCCTGAGGAACGATCCGCCCAAGGCCGTGATGGGGATCGCCCTGAAGCGGGTGCAGGATTTCCTCAAGCGCAAGGATATCGACTGCACGACCGGCAAAACGGAAGAGATCACGCTGCCTGAGTCCAACGTGCTCAAGTTCTATTTCGGCGACGATATCACCGTGGTGGTGCGGCCCAGCGGCACCGAGCCCAAGCTCAAGGTGTATCACGCCATCCGCGGCGTCGGGTCCGAGGAGACGGAAAAGACCCTGAAGGCCTGGCAGGAAGCCTTCGCGAAAGTGACGGAAGCTCTCAAGAAGAGCTGATCCCGATAAAAAAAGGCTCTTCCCCGGGGGCAGCCCCGGGGAAGAGCCTGACAGGATCCGGACCGGTCAGCGTCCGGCGGTTTTCATCATTTTCATGACGGGCCCGGAGATCAGGAACGCCAGCACGATGCAGATGAGGGTATCCGGTCCGAGATAGGTGATATTGTACACGAAGCTTGCCCATGGGGCGGTATCCCAGAACAGGATCCCGGCCAGGGTATGGCAGATCACCCGCGCCAGCGCCGCGATGATGAGCGCGCAGTACAGGCCCCATCCTTCCGGCAGTTTTTTCGCCAGGCCGGCCAGGCCCAGCACGGTGAACGCCAGCAGGTAATCCAGCAGGAACTGCCCGACGCTGAGGAACGCGATGCCTCCCTGCAGGGCCTGCAGAACGCCGTAGACCAGACCTGCCAGGAGACCGGGGCCCATGCCGAACGAGGCCGAGAAAAGCATCAGCGGCAGCATGCTCGCGGGAGTCACGGATCCGCCGTTGGGCATCCGGAACAGACGGACGCAGGAAAGCACGAAAGACAGCGCGATCGACAGCGCGCCGAACGCGAGCGTTTTCGTATCCAGCTTCTTGCTGCTGCGGGCGATGAAAAACAGGACAGCGGCCAGGACCGCGATCGCGGCGACGGTGATCCAGGCTTCCAGAGGCGTTTTTCCGAATTTGGAAAAAGCGTCCTGCACCCAGGTGGGGTCAGTCTTTGCCGCTTCCTGTGCAGCTTCTTCCGCAAAGGCGGAAACGATGAATGGGAACATGGTCTTCTACCTCCTTTTTTGTGCCGCTGAATAAAAAAACCACATGCCGGCGCATGTGGAGACGTCCTTTTCCGGCTTCCCTACGGTAGGATGACCTACATCAGGTTCAAAGGGTGAGCATCTCAGCCTCTTAAAGGCGCCCCCAGCGGATGAGAGGATTATAGCATACACGGAAGGAAAGTCAAGCAGTTATGGAGCACCATTTTTTCGCCTATGTCAGCCGGATGCGCTATATCCAGCGCTGGGGACTGATGCGCAATACGCTGTCGGAGAATGACCTGGAGCATTCCATGCAGGCGGCTCTCTTCGCCCACGCCATCGCCGTGATCGGCGTGAAAAGATATCACAGGACGTATTCTCCCGAGAGGATCATGGCCATGGCGGCGTACCATGACGCCACGGAGGTCATCACCGGGGATATGCCCACACCGGTGAAATATCATCACCGTGAGATGAAGGACCAGTACGGCAAGATGGAGGAACTGGCCGAGCGCCGGCTGATGCAGATGCTGCCCAATGATCTGCGCCCGGCCTTCGAGCCGCTGATCTGTCACGACGAAAGCACGGATGAGTGGCGGATCGTCAAGGCGGCGGACAAGATCTGCGCCTACGTGAAATGCCTTGAGGAGAAAAAGGCCGGCAATACCGAGTTCGACATGGCGAGAAAGAGCACCAAAAAAGCGCTGGACCGCCTCGACCTGCCCGAGGTGCAGGATTTCATGACGGAGTTTGTGCCCGGTTTTTCACTGACGCTGGATGAGATCAGCGAGATGGAAGACCGCTGACGATAGATCTGTTTGAGCTTTTTCAGGCATCGGAAAGGAGCAAAGGGTGTCTCAATATCCTTACGGGCCCGGCGGTGAAGGG
Organism: uncultured Eubacteriales bacterium; assembly: GCA_902803675.1. The sequence continues at coordinate 34,653 of CADCQZ010000147.1, read as the reverse complement.
CCCTCTGACTGGCAGGAACGCCGCAACGGCGCGGATCCCTACGCCCAGGAGGGCCGATGGACAGCCGTTTCGGGCTCCGGCGCCCGGAACGGGACGAGACCGTCTACCCTGCCGCCCGGATATCCCGGAGCGGGGCAGACCGCGCCGGGACAGGATCAGGCTTCCGCTCAGGGCCCGGCGGGCCGGGGGAACGCGCAGGGGCCTTATCGACCGGGCGCCGGAAATACACAGAGGCCCGTCCAGCCGGGCCGGCAGCGTGAAACGGGGAGCGGGCAGGAAAACCGCGACCCTGTCAGCGCGCGCAGTACCTTAAGGACGCCTCCGCCGCCCGCGGGGCCCAGAGCCGTGCCGGCGACGGGCCTGACGCGCCCTGAGCAGAGCGCTCCCGTGTGGCTGTATGTTCTGCTGGCGCTGATCGTGATCGCCGCGGTGGTCTGGGGCCTCAGCCAGGTCTTTCAGGGCGGCGGTCAGCAGTACGCCTTTGCCAGGGCGGACACGCTCTCTTCCGTTTACCGGGGCGAAGCCCTGGTGGTCCGGAACGAGACCGTCTACACCCAGGACGGCGTGTCCCGCATCGATTTCAAGGTGGAGGAAGGGGACACGGTGGAGCGGACCGATACGGTCTGCGTCGTGTACTCCTCCGGGTTCAGCGACCGGGAACTGAATTCCCTGAACAATTACCGCCGCCAGATCAAGGCTTATCACAAGTCCCTTCTGTCCGCCGGCACGTCCAGGGACGCTCAGATGGAGCGCCTGGAGAACAATATCCTGTCCCTGGCCCTGGATACCCAGAAAATGATCCAGCAAAAGGACAGCGACCTCATCGCCCAGGAGAACGTCATCAGCTCCGCCCTGAGGAACCGGCAGCAGTATATGCGCCAGAAGTATCCGGACGACCAGAAACTGGCCAGCCTGTACGATGATGAGAACAGGCAGATGCAGAGCGTGTCGGCCTGGACCAGGCAGTACGCGGCGCCTTCCAACGGCATCGTCAGTTTTTATACCGACGGTTACGAGAACGTGCTCAACCTGAACAACTACACGTCCTACACGCCGCCGCAGGTCCGCCAGATGCTGCGGGGAGAAAAGCCGGCGGATACCAGCGTGGGGCGGAACACCGTGCCCATCTACCGCCTGGTCAGGCAGGATTCCTGGGTGATGCTGATGCTGGCGGAAAACCAGGACTGGCAGCCTGTGGAAGGCAACAGCTACAAGATGCTCATCGAGGGATTCGAGAACACCACCGTGAACGTGACGGTGGAATCCGTGTCCCGCTCCGGCGGTGAACTTTTGGTGCGCTTCGTGATCACCGGGGACATGAACCTCAACAGCGTCCTGTACATGCGGACCTGCTCCATCCTGGTGGGCGACAGCGTGGACAGCCTGACGGTCCCGGCCAAGGCGCTGTACAGCCGCCAGGGCCGCATCGGCGTGGTGATGGCCACCGAGGGCGGTGAGTACTGGACCCAGGTGGAAGTGCTCAGTGTGGACGGGGATGAGGCCCATATCGTGCCGTCGAACCCCGCCGTGCTCTATGAGGGCGTGCCGGTCCTCGTGTTCAACTGAAAGGAGGCGCGCTTTGAGCTTCGCTGAGAATGTCGCTTATGTGAAGGATATCCTGCGCCGCGAGAGCGCCGCGTGGGGACGGGAGCCCCTTCTGGTGGCGGCGACCAAGTACCTTTCGGCCGAGGAGATGCTCTCCCTGCCCGGGGACGGGATCACCGCGATCGGGGAGAACCGGGTCCAGGCGCTCAGGGACAAGCTCCCCGTCATCGGCGGAAAGTTCGATATTCATTTTATCGGGCGGTTGCAAAGCAACAAAGTTAAATATATAATAAAAGATGTGTCCCTGATCCACTCCCTGGATCAGATCTCCCTGGCGCAGGAGATCCACCGGCAGGCCGTGAAGAACCTGAAGCGGATGGATGTGCTGGTGGAAGTGAATGTCACCGGGGAGACGAGCAAGGGCGGTGTGGCGGAGGAGGATCTGTCCCCGTTCCTGCGGGAGGCTGCCGCGTATGACGGCTTGAGGATCAGGGGATTCATGGCCATGATGCCGCTGGGGGCCCCGAGGGATTATATCCTGGAGCGGTTCACCCATTTGAGGACGCTCCTTGACCGTTACCGGGAAGAGGCGATCCCCGGCACTGAAATGACAGAACTGTCCATGGGCATGAGCCAGGACTATGATTTGGCCGCCAGGGCAGGCGCGACCATGGTGAGAGTGGGCAGCGCCCTGTGGCAGCAGAGGAGGACATAAAATGGGTCTGAGCAGCGCGTTTTTGAGGATGAAGGACCGGTTGAAGGATCAGATCGGCAATTTCTTCTATCCTCAGGAAGAATTTCCGGACGATTACGATATGCCCAGAGAGTCTTCGCGGCGCACGCGGGATGTGGCTCCGGTGCCCCAGACGCCTCAGGTGAGCGCTCCGGTCTATAACGACAGCCAGGATCCCTTCCGTCAGGGCTATATGCCGCCCAGGACCGCCGAAACGGCGGAACAGAGCGCGCCCGTCCGGAAGGAAGCGGACAACCTGGTCTATTTCCCCGGCGCGGAGGAGAACGCGGCGCCCGAAAAGGAACGGGAGAGCGCCGTCCGGGTCATCAATGCCCGGTCCGTGACGGACTGCTACAGCGCCATCACCCAGCTGCGCCTGGGGGATATGGTGGTCCTGGTGATGGAACAGGTGTCCGATCCGGCGGAGATGCGCCACTATGTGGACATGCTCTCCGGCGCCTGCTATTCCCTTCGGGCCACGATCACCAAGCTGAGCCGCCACGGGGCCTATCTGATCTGCCCCGCCCAGTGCAAGGTGTTCGTGGATGCCGCCACCAACCAGCTCAACACGCCGAACCGTCCGGCCCAGCGGCAGCCTCAGGCCATGCCCAACGCCTACGCGCAGCCCGCCGCTCCCTTCGGGCAGCCCCAGAGCGCGAATCCCTACGCGCAGCCCGCTCAGAACCCGAACCCCTACGCGCCTCCCGCTCAGGCGGCGGGCCCCTACGCTCCGCCCCGGGGCGCGGATCCCTATGCCCAGCAGGCTTATCAGCAGCCCAGGCGGCAGCAGGTGAATTATTATGACAGGAGCGCTGTGCCCGAGGGCGTCAACACCGCTACCGCGCAGCAGACCTACGCCAACGGCTATGTGCCCGACATGACGGGCAGCGAAGCTGTCCTGTAAAAGAAGATCGTCCCCAGCCCTGCCGGGCTGACCCATCAATCATTAACGGAAGGAAGGTTCTCGGACATGGCTATCACTGTTGAGATGATCGAAAAAAAAGAATTCAAGATCAAGATGCGGGGGTTCGACCAGGAGGAGGTCAACGAGTTCCTGGATGAGATCTGTGACGAGATGATCGCGCTGCAGGATCAGATCGCGAACCTGCAGGCGCAGCTGCGCACCCAGAGCATCCTGCAGCCGGCGCCCTTCACCTCCGTGCCCGCGCCGGCGCCCACCAGGCGTGTGCCCGTGGCCGAGCCCCAGGAGCCGGTCAGCGCTCCGGCTCCGGTGCCCAATCGTGTGGAACCGGCCGAGTCCGCCAACAGGCTGCTCCAGAAGGCCCAGGAAGTCTATGAGCAGATGGTGGGTGACGCCCGGAAGGAAGCGGAAGGGATCGTCAGCGGCGCCCGCGCCAAGGCCGAGAGCGACATCGAGGATCTGGAGCGCAAAAAGGAAGAGATCAACGAGCAGATCCGCCTGCTCAAGGGGGCGGCCAGGGATTACCGGACGCGCTTCCAGCGCCTGATGGAGGATCAGGCTCACGTGCTCAATTCCGAAAACGTGCTGTTTTCCGACGATGATATGGACTGATAAAACCGATGAACTGATCTGACGCGCTCCGGTCAGGCCTGGTGCGGCCTGACCGGCGCGTCTTTTTCAGGGGACCGATGCTCATTCCGGGAGGGGACCTATGCGGCCGCTGTGGCCTATTCTCAAAAAATACAGGGTGTTCTGCGTCCTGGCGCCTCTGTTCAAGATGCTGGAGGCCCTGTTCGATCTGTATGTTCCTTTGATCGTGGCGGATATCATCAACCGGGGCGTGGGCACCGGGGACACGGGTTATATCCTCGGCCGCTGCGCTCTTCTGGTGGCTTTGGCGGCGGTGGGCCTGAGCTGCGCGGTGGCTGCCCAGTATTTTTCCGCCAGGACCGCCGTGGGCACGGCCGGAGCTCTCAGGCGGCAGGTCTACGCTCACATCCAGTCCCTGGGCTATCCGGAGCTGGAAGGCCTGGGCGTGAGCACCCTGATCACCCGGATGACCAATGACATCCAGCAGGTGCAGAACGGCGTGAACCTGTTCCTGCGCCTGTTCCTTCGCTCGCCGTTCATCGTGTTCGGCGCCCTGATCATGGCGCTGAGGATCAACAGGCCCGTGTCCATGGTGTTCATCGGCGTGGTGGCGGCCCTGAGCGTCGTGGTGTTCGGGATCATGAAAAAGACCCGTCCGATGTTCACCCTGATCCAGAAGGAAATGGACGGGGTCAACGGGACGGTGCAGGAGAATCTGACCGGTGTCCGGGTCATCCGGGCGTTCCGGCAGGAGGAGAACGAAAAGGACCGCGCCGCCGCCGCCATGCGGGCGCTGAAAACAGCGCAGCTGAAGGCCGGCAGGATCTCCTCGCTGATGAATCCCATGACCTATGTGCTGGTCAATCTGGGGCTCATCCTGATCCTTTATATCGGGGCCGAGCAGGCGGACGCGGGGCTGATCCTCCGGGGCGAGGTCGTGGCGCTGACGAATTATCTGAGCCAGATCCTGGTGGAGCTCATCAAGCTGGCCAACCTGATCGTGCAGTTGGCCCGGGCATACGCCTGTGCCGGCCGGGTGGAGAAGATCCTGTCTTCCCGGGGCAGCATGACCTATCCCGACGCTTCCGCCCCGATGCCTCAAACGGACGAGGCCATCGCCTTCGAGCATGTGAGCTTCACTTATCCCGGCAGCCGGAGCCCCGCCCTGAGCGGCCTTGATTTCACGGTCGGGAAGGGGGAGACCCTTGGGATCATCGGCGGCACCGGCTCGGGCAAGACCAGCCTCATCCAGGTGATGTGCCGCTTCTATGACGCGGACGAGGGACAGGTGCGTTTGTACGGCGTCCCCGTGAAGGATCTCACCCGGGAGGACTTAAGGGCCCTGACCGCCGTGGTGCCCCAGCAGGCCCGCCTGTTCAGGGGCACGGTCCGGAGCAATCTCCTCTGGGGCAGCCCGGACGCGGCGGACGATGTGTTGGATGAGGCCCTCCGGACGGCCCAGGCCGCTGATTTCGTATACGCGAAGACCGGGGGCCTCGACGCGGTCGTGGAGCAGAACGGGGAGAATTTCTCCGGCGGTCAGAGACAGCGCCTGGCTGTGGCCCGGGCGCTGACGCGGCACGCGCCGATCCTTATCCTGGATGACGCGGCCTCGGCGCTGGACTATGTGACCGAGGCCCGGATGAGAAAAGCGCTCCGGGAGCTGAAGGATACCACCGTGGTCATCATCAGCCAGCGGGTGGCGTCACTGCGCCACGCCGACAGGATCCTGGTGCTGGACGACGGCCGCCTTGTGGGTCAGGGCCGGCACGAGGAGCTTCTTGAGACCTGCCCGGTCTACCGGGAGATCTGCGAGAGCCAGAGAAAGGAGGCCGCGCGATGAAAAATAAGACCGGTCTCCTGAAAAGGCTCTGGGGCCTTATAAGGAAACGCGCCGGCCTGATGGGCATCAGCCTTGTGAGCGCCGTCCTGATCACGCTGGCGGCGCTGATGATCCCCATCCGGTGCGGCGAGGCCGTGGACGCCCTTCTTGGAAAGGGCATGGTGGACTTTTCGGCCGTGAAAAACGCCCTGATCGGGATCGGGATCTGGATCGTCCTGGCGGTGGCGGGCCATCGGGGCATGGCCCTGTGCAATCAGCGCCTGGCCTACGGCACGGCGGACGAGATCCGGCGGGCCGCGGCGGACAAGATCCACTCTCTTCCCGTCAAGTACCTGGACAGTCATTTGAAGGGCGACCTGCTCAGCCGGATCGTGAACGATACCGACTCCCTGGGGGAAGGCCTGCTGATGAGCGTGGACCAGCTCTTTACCGGCGTGCTGACCATCGCGGGCACTCTCATGCTGATGGTCCGGATGGATCCGGTGATCGCCCTGACGGTGATCGGGCTCACCCCGCTGAGCATGGTGGTGGCCGGGTTCATCGCCCGCCGCACCCAGAAGTATTTCGCCGCCCAGGCCGCGGCCCGCGGCAGCGAGACGGCCTTTATCCAGGAGATGGTCTCCGGTCAGCAGACCGTGTGGGCCTTCGGGCATGAAAAGGAAGCGCTTTCGGACTTCGACCGGGTGAACGATAAGATGACCGCGGCGTCCATGAAGGCCGTGTTCTACTCCAGCCTCACCAACCCGTCCACCCGCCTGGTCAACAATATCGCCTATGCCTGCGTGGCCGCGCTGGCCGGCATCCACGCCGTCCAGGGGCACATCACGGTGGGCGAGATGAGCGTGTTCCTCAGCTATGCCAGCCAGTACGCCAAGCCTTTCAACGAGCTGTCGGGCGTGATCACGGAGCTGCAGAACGCCCTGGCGTGCTTCAAACGGGTCACGGAGCTCCTGGACGCGCCGGAAGAAAAGGAAACGGGGGACGGGGCCCTGTCCGACGCGCAGGGCGCGCTCACCTTCGAGAAGGTCCATTTCCGCTACGAGCCTGACAAGCCCCTCCTCAGGGATATCGCGCTTGAGGCCGCTCCCGGGCAGCGCATCGCCCTGGTGGGGCCCACGGGCTGCGGGAAGACCACGCTGATCAACCTGCTGATGCGCTTCTATGATCCCGACGAGGGCCGTATCCTGCTGGACGGGACAGACACGCGGGCCCTGACGAAGCGGTCTCTCAGGGAGAACGCCGGCATGGTGCTCCAGGAGACCTGGCTGCGTCACGCCACGGTGCGGGAGAATATCGCTTACGGCGCGCCGGACGCTTCTCTGGAGGACGTGATCGCCGCGGCGAAGGCGGCGCATATCCATTCCTTCATCGAGCGTCTGCCTCAGGGCTATGACACGGTGATCGGGGAAGGGGGCACGGCGATCAGCCAGGGCCAGAGACAGCTCATGTGCATCGCCCGGGTGATGCTCCGGCCGCCCAAGGTGCTGATCCTGGATGAGGCGACCTCCTCGGTGGATACCCGTACGGAGCAGCTGATCCAGCGGGCGTTCCGGCGCCTGGCGAAGGGGCGCACCAGCATCATCGTGGCCCACCGCCTGTCAACGATCAGGGACGCGGACGAGATCATCTATATGCGGGACGGCATGATCCTGGAAAGGGGCACCCATGAGGAACTGATCGCCAGGGGTGGCGCGTACTGCGAATTGTACAACAGCCAGTTCGAGGCGGTCAGCATCGGCGTCTGACGCGGGACGCCCGATCTGACGCAAATGAGATCTCACGGAGGGTCTGTCATGAAGATCTGTGTGTTCGCATCGGCCAACGACGTGCCGGATGAATATATCCGGGCGGCGGAAGAGCTGGGCTTTTATTTGGGGCAGAAGGGACACTCCCTGGTGTACGGCGGGTACGCGGACGGGCTGATGGCCGCGGTCGCGGACGGGTTCTGCCGGGCGGGCGCTCCCATCATCGGTATCGGGATCTCCCAGTTCGACGGGGACAGGAAGCCCCATCCCGGCCAGACCGAGACCATCACCGCGCGGGATCTGAACGAGCGCAAGCGCCTGATGATGGATCTGGCGGATATGTATATCGTCCTGCCGGGCGGTGTCGGCACCCTGGATGAGGTGTTCAGCGTGCTGTCGGTCAAATCCATCGGCGGCACGGGTGCCGATGTGGTGTTCTACGATACGGAGGGCTTCTGGGATCCGCTGTTTGAGATGCTGGCCGGGATGAGGGAAAAGGGCTTCATCCGGGACGATATGAACGGCGCTTACCGGTCGGCGTCACGGCCGGAGGAAGCTTTGGGAGAATGAAGAGCACCGGGCGGAGGCCCGGCGCTGTATGAGGTGAAGGAATGATCTACTGCCCTTTGTTTTCGGGGTCATCGGGGAACTGCGGCTATCTTTCGGCGGGCGGCACCCGCGTGCTGGTGGACGCCGGTCTGAGCGGGCGCCAGATCGAAGAGGCTTTAAGCTCGGTGGGGGGCTCGCTCGAGGGCGTACAGGGGATCGTGATCACCCATGAGCACTCGGATCATGTCAAGGGCGCGGGGATCCTGAGCCGCAAGTACCATATCCCGATCTACGCCAACGAGGGGACCTGGAACGCGATGGCGCGGGCCCTGGGCAAGGTGGATCCGTCCCTGCGGCGGATCTTCGTGACGGGCGAGGATTTTTATATCGGGGACCTCACCGTGCAGACCTTCGATATCCCCCATGACGCGGCCGATCCCGTGGGCTTCCGGTTCTATCACGGCCGGTCCTCGGTGTCCGTGGCCACGGATATGGGATATGTGCGCCCCTCGGTGCTCAAGGCCGTGGCGGGGAGCGATCTGGTGCTCTGGGAGAGCAATCATGATATCGACATGCTGCGGGGCAATCCCCGGTATTCCCTGGCGCTCAAGCAGCGCATCCTCGGGCGTCACGGACACCTGAGCAACGAGGCTTCGGCCGAGGGCGTCCTGCGCCTGATGGACACCGGTGTGCGCCAGGTGGTCCTGGGGCACCTGAGCGGGGAGAACAACACGCCGGAAAAGGCCATGGAGGTGTCCCTGACAGCGCTGTACAAGGCCGGAGCGGTGGTGGGCAGCGATATCGGGCTGGACATGGCCTGGCGGGACAGGCCCGGAAACGTCTATACGCTGGACTGAAAAAGGAGGCAGGTCATGAAACTGAGAGTGATCGGGTGCGCGGGCCCCTATCCGGGCGCCGGCAGGCCCACGTCTTCGTATCTTCTGGAAGCGGGAGGCGCTTTGATCCTCCTGGACATGGGGAGCGGCGCTCTCGCGGCGCTGACGAAGATCACCGATCCCGCGGGGCTGGACGCCGTGTGCGTCAGCCACATGCACTGGGACCACATGTGCGACCTTCTGCCCTGGCAGTACCTGCTCGAGAAACGGGGCGTCAGAATGCCGGTGTATTTTCCCGCCGAGGAGGAGGATACCGGACGGCTGGAACTGTTCGGCCCGGCGGTGGACAGGCGTTTCCTGACGGACGGATGCGTTGTCGCCGGGCTGCGGGTCACGACGGTGCCCACCCGGCACCCCATGCCCAACCGGGCCATGCGCTTTACGGACGGGGAGCGTGCGATCGTCTACACCGGTGACGCGGCCGATCCCGACGCGCTGAAAAACCTGTGCCGGGACGCGGACGTCCTTCTGGCGGACGGCGCTTTCCTGGATAAGGACTATACGCCCTCATCGCCCCACATGAGCGCCCGGATGGCGGGCTGCCTGGCGGCGGAATGCGGGGTGAGGCAGCTGGTGCTCACCCACCTGCCGCCCCATACGCCCGACAGCGTGCTTCTGAAAGAGGCCCGGGAGGTTTTCCGGGGCACTGTGCTGGCGGAGCCCGGCCTGTGCGTGACATGCTGAGAGCTTCCTTTTTCCGTCAGCGTCCGCTCACGGCCTGTGCCCTGATGGCCCTCGCGGGGGTCCTCGCGGGCATCCGGATGCCTTTTTATCCCCTGATCCCCGCGGCCGGGCTCGTCTGCTCCGCGGCGTGGATCATCCTGAGAAAGCGTCAGGGCCGGACGGTGCTGGCCGCTGTCTGCGCGCTCTTTCTGTTCGCGGGGGCGCTTTACGGCGCGGTATCGGCCCATCCGCCTCTGCCCGGAGCCGCGGGAAAGGGACGGGTCACCGCCGTGGCGGGGGAGGACCTTTCTCCCCGGCCGGCGGGAGGATACCGGGGCGTCCTCAGGGACGCGGTCTTTACCGATGAAGCGGGGCGGGAAACGTATCTGGGCACCCTGTACTGGACCATGACGCCTTCCACGTTGGATCAGCAGGCCTTCGCGGACGCCGTCGGGGCCGGGCAAAGCGTTTCGGTGACCGGCAGGGTCTATGTGCCGGGCCCGGCGGATAACCCTTACGGCTTCGATCTGAGGCTCTATCTTCTGCAGCGGGGGATCCGTCTGGGTTTTTCCGGCTGTACGGACGGGGAGATGACGGGCCCGGCTCCCTTTGATCTGAGGATGGTGCCCGTCATGGCCCGGAAAGCGCTGTCCGGGCTGATGGATCGGGTGTTCGGCCCATCCGCGCCCTATCCGCAGGCCCTGCTCCTGGGGGAAAGAGGGGCGCTCCCGGACGAGACGCGGGAGAGCTTCAACCGCCTGGGGATCGCCCATGTGCTGGCCGTGAGCGGTCTGCATGTGGCCCTTTTGGCCGGGCTGGTGACAGGCGCCGCCGGGCGTCTTGGGGCCGGTGTCAAGGCGCGGTTTTTCATCAGCGCGGTGTTCCTCACCCTGTACTGCGCGGTGCTGGGCTTTCCGGTGTCCGCCGTGCGGGCGTCCGTTCTGTTCGTCCTGGATCGGGCCCGCGTCGTCAGGCGGCGATCGGGGGATGCGCTGACGGGGCTGTCGGCGGCGCTTCTGATCGTGCTGGCCCTGTTCCCCCTGAGCGTCCTGAATGTCGGCTTCTGGATGACTTTCGGCGCGGTGCTGGGCATCCATCTGGTGCGCGGCACGGTGGATCACCGGCTGAGGAAAGCGCGTTTCCGCGCGCTTTTGAGTCCCCTGCTGACCACCCTGGGCGCCGTATGGGGCATGGCGGTGCCCTCTGTCATGGCGTACCACAGCTTTTCTCTGTGGGGCCTGATCCTGAGCCCTCTGGCCTGCGCTTTTCTGGCGCTGCTGCTGCCGGTATACCTGATCATTTTCGCGGCGGGGGCCGTCTGCCTGCCGGCGGGGCAGGCGGCGGCCGCGGCCCTGCACCGTTTGATCGGCTGGCTGCCGGGGCTTCTCAGGGCGTTCCCGGAAGCGTCGATCATGCTGCCGTCGCCCTCCGTGTGGGCCATCGCCGGGTTCCTGACGGTGACGGTCCTTCTGACCCGGTATGTGACGGCGCCCGTGAAAACCAGGCTCCTGATCGGCTCCGCCGCGGTGGTCATCTGCCTGACGGGCGGTCTCCTCACACGGGATCACGCGGTCCGGTACATCCAGTTTTCCATGGGGCAGGCCGACGCGGCGGTGCTCATGGACGGGCAGGAGACCGTGGTGATCGATACGGGGGAGAACGGGAGCGACCTGGCGAACTGGCTGCTGAGCGTGGACCGGCGGCCGGATACCCTGATCCTGACCCATCTGCATTCCGATCACTGCGGCGGAACGCGTCAGCTTTTGGAGAGCGGGCTCGTGCCAGCCGTCGTTCTCCTGCCGGAAGGCGCCGAGACCCAGAAGATCGACGCCGCGGGATATGAGATCCTCTCGCTCCTTGAGGAAAAGGGCGCGCGGATCGATCATGTCTCCCGGGGGGACGAGTTCGCCACCGCGCGGGCCCGGGTGATCTTCCTCTGGCCCGAAAAGGGGACTGTCCGGCGGGGACAGGAAGCGAACCTGTATTCCCTGGCGGGGCTCATCGACGTGGAGGGCGTCCGCCTCCTGTTCACGGGCGACCTGGACGGGGCCTATGAGGATCATGCGGCGGTCCCGGCGGATATCCTCAAGGTGGCCCACCACGGCAGCGGGGGCAGCACGTATGAGGCATTTCTCGATACGGTGAGGCCCGCCAATCTGATCGTGACCTGCGAGAGCGGCCGGGCGCTGCCCAATATCAACACGTTGGCCCGCCTGGAGACCTGTGGGGCCGACCTGTGGCGCACGGATGAGACCGGGGCCGTCACGGTCCGCTTCAGCGGCGGGGATTATACGGTCACACCCTATCTTAAACAGGAGTAGGTATGGCATATCAGGCGAACGCAAACCCCAAAAAACCCGATCCGTATCAGCAGTTCACGGACGATGTGAAGGCCGGGGACATAAAGCCGGTCTATCTGATCTACGGCCCGGAGAGCTATAAAAAGGCCTCCGCTTTGAGAGCGATCTGCGACGCCGTTCTGGGGGACGATCCCTTCCGGGACATGAACACGACGGTCATGGAATCGCCCACCGAGGATGAGATCCTCACAGCGGTGACCACCGTGCCCTTCATGGCCGGCCGGCGCGTGATCATCGTGAAGGATTTCGCCCCGTTCTATCAGAGGGAGAAGACCGATGAGGACCAGGAGGATCAGCCCGCGGGCGAGGACAGCGCTCCCGGCGGCCTGAAGGCCTTCGCGGAGGCCCTGGGGGATATCCCGCCGGAGACCTGCCTCATTTTTCTTCTGCGGCAGGAAGTGGACAAGCGCCGGAGCGCCTTCAAGGCCGTGAGCAAATACGCTCTGGCTGTGGAGTGCCTGCCGCCGGACGCGGACCAGGCGGTCCGATTCATCGCCCGGGAGCTCAGACAGCTCGGCAGGAAGATCACCGCCGCGGACGCCCTGATGATGGTGGAGGCCTGCGGGCTGGATCTCAACGGGCTGATGAACGAGGTGGAGAAGCTGGCGGCCTACACGACGGGCCGGGACACGGTGGACAGGGAGGATATCCTGAAAGTCTGCAGCCAGAAAAGCGAGTTCAAGATCTTCGATATGTCCGACGCCCTGCTCCGGGGCGACGGCAAAGAGGCATTCAGCCAGCTGCGCGTGCTGGAAGCCAGCGGGGAGGACCAGCCCCACCTGATCGCCATCCTGGGGGAGCAGTGCCGCAGGGTCCTCTACTGCGCGCAGCTCAGGCAGCAGCGCGTCCCGTCAGGCGAGATCGCGAAGATCATGGGCATCCCGCCCTTCGCCGTGGACAGGAACATCCGGATGGGATCCCGGTACACGTTGGAGCAGCTCAGGATGTTCTGCGCCTGGTGCCGGGAGCGGGACTACGAGATCAAGAGCGGCCGTCTGACCGGGAAAGGGGCGCTGGAGGAACTGATGCTGCGCATCCTCCGTGAAGGACGCGCCGGGAAAAAGGAGGCCGGGCATGCTTAAGACCATACTGGAGCGTCACGGGATCATCCTGCCGCCGGACCGGCTGGCGCTGCTGGAGGGGTATCTGGACAGCCTGAGACGGTACAACCGGGTCATGGACCTGACCAATGTGCCGGAGGCGGACTGGGCGGAGCGCCATATCGCGGACAGCCTCAAACCGCTGGCGCTGGCGGATGTGCCCCTTCGCGGCCGCTGGGCGGACGTGGGCACGGGCGCCGGATTCCCGGGCCTGCCCATCGCCATCGCGCATCCGGAACTTTCTTTGACGCTCCTGGACGCGCAGAAAAAGCGCTGTGATTTCCTTAAGGAGACCATCGGCGCTCTTCAGATCGGCAACTGTGAAGTGATATGCGGCCGCGCGGAGGATCTGGGCAGGAGCCCCTCCGCCCGGGGAAAGTTCGACGCGGCGGTGACAAGGGCGGTGGCAGGAACCAACGTGCTGGCGGAATACCTGCTGCCCCTTCTGAAGATCGGCGGCGCGGCCCTGTGCTGGAAGGGCCCCAAAGGGGAGGAAGAGGTGCCGGACGGGGACGCGGCGGCCGCCCTGATGGGCGGGAGCCCGTGGCAGGTGATATACGTCCCCGGTTTTCCGGAAAAAAGGCTGCTGCTCAAGTGCGTCAAGACGGGGGAGACTCCGGATCAGTACCCCCGCCGCAACGGCGTGCCCGCCAAAAGGCCGGTCACATCCGGCGGAGCGGAACGAAAATGAGCCGGATGACAGAAAACGCTGCATGATATCCGGGGGCGGCCGTGCTTGGGCCGCCCCTGAACTGTCGGGCCGATCTTGTCAAGCTTCCCGGATCCACACGGTCATGTCGCCCTTTTCCCGGTTGCTCCAGGCATAGTAGGGGATGGCCGTGATGCGGCATTCCTCCTCCCGGAGAGCCTCCTCGGTATACAGGCTGTCCGTGGGTTTGACGGCCCTGCCGGTCATGGTCAGGCCGGGGATGTCCTCCGGCAGGCCCCTCAGATGATCCACGGGAGTGACCGCGGCGTCCCTGGGCAGGATCAGGGAGAAGACCGGCGACGGATTGTCCGCCTGCTCGAAGCAGTAGATGAAGGGCCCCTTTGCCAGGGCGGTCCTGCCGGCGCAGTCCCTGACCCGCGGGTCGGCCCGCAGCCGCCTGACGGGCATGTCGAAGGATACCTCCACCGTGTCCCCTTTTTTCCAGGCGCGGCGGATATACCGGTAGCCGTGTTTTTCCTCAGCGGGGAAACTTTCGCCGTTGACGGTGATCACGGCGTTTTTCGCGTGGCCGGGCACGTGGAGCGCCAGGGTGAAAGCGCCCGCGGCGCCGACCAGGTACCGGGCGCTGCCCTCATAGGGATAGCCCGTTTCCAGGGCGATGGGGCCGAATCGCGTCTGCGCCCGGCTGCCGATGAGCAGATGGCTGTATACCGTCTCCTCATCCTCGGAGAACAGGTACTGCCCCAGGGAAGTGACCAGGCGGGCCAGGTTGGGCGGGCAGCAGGCGCAGGCGTGCCACAGGGGCCTTTGGGGCAGCACATGAGTGTAGCCGGCCTCTTTTCCCGCGACGCTCGTGTCCACCGAAAGGGGATTCACATAGAAGAAACGGGTGCCGTCCAGCTGCATGGAGGCCAGGACGGCGTTGTAGAGCTCCAGCTCCATCAGGTCGGCGTAACGGCCGAGGGGGGCAAGCTCCAGCATCCTGCGGGCGAAAAACACCATGGCGATGGACGCGCAGGTCTCACCGTAGCAGCGGTCGCCCGGCAGGTCGAAGCCCGTGGTGAAGCCCTCGTGGCGGGCGGCGGAGCCCACGGCCCCCGTCACGTACATCTGCCTGCGCGTGATATCGTCGAACAGCCTTTCGCACGCGTCCTTCAGGCCCCTGTCCCCGGTGGCGGCGGCGGCCTCTGCCATGGCCGTGAGCATGTACACCTGGCGCACGGCGTGGCCCCGGGCGGCGGTCTGTTCTCTCACGGGCACGTCCGCCTGATGATACACCGCGTCGAAGTACCGGTCCCGTTTTTCGGCGGGGGGATGGGGCAGGTGTTTGATGAACCAGTCGGGATCCTGCCCCCTCAGGTCCAGGAACCGCAGGGCCATGTCCCGGTATTTCGTTTCGCCCGTCACGTCATAAAGGCGCATCAGGCCGATCTCGATCTCCTGATGCCCCGGGATGCCTTCTTGTTTCCCGGGCCCGAAACGGTCGATGATGTGATCGGCCAGGCGCCGGCAGATCCCGAGCAGTTCGTTCTTCCCGGCGGCCTCGTGCAGCGCGGCGGCCGCTTCCATCATATGCCCCGCGCAGTACAGTTCATGGCAGTCCTTCAGGTTGGTCCAGCGTCCCTCAGGCTCCTTAACGGTGAAATAGGTATCCAGGTAACCGTCCTCCCACTGGGCCCGGCCGATGAGCGCCGTCATGTCGTCCACTCTCCGGCTCAGGGCCTCGTCGTATTTGAGGGCCAGGGCGTAGGCGGCGGCTTCCAGCCACTTGGCCACATCGCTGTCCTGGAACACGAAGCCGTAGAAAGTGCCCTTTTCCTCGCCGGCGGCCATGCGGAAATTGCTCACGGCGTGGGACTTCTCGGCCCCTTCCACCTCGTCCTTCAGGATCTTTTCCATGTGGGGGATGGTCACGTCCGTCATCAGATCCTGCCGGGGGGACCAGAAACGGTCGGTGATCGTGACACGGGTCATCGGGATGGGACGGATGCTCATATAAGGCCTCCTTTGCGGATCGGTGTGTACGGGATGAGGGATCCTCAGGGCTCGAAGCCTTCGAAGATCTGGCAGTCGTACCGGTCGTCCAGTTTTTCGGCCTGCTCCGGGCTTCTCACGGTCCAGGCCACGAGATACGGACGGAACAGACGTATAAGGCGCATGGGCAGGCCCGTGTCCGTCTCATGATGCGCGGCGATGAAATGGGGGCGCCCCATCACGTTCATGACAAGGGAAGAGAGCAGGCGGCGGCTGAGGGTCCTTTTTTTATCCCGCTCCTTCGGCAGCCCCATGACCAGCTGCCCGCGGATGGTGCCGGGGCTGTGCCTGCGGAACCACCTGACCGCCCGCGGGTCGAAGCTCTCCACCATGTACGGGCCCTGATAAGTCCGGAGCTTTTCCGCTGTCAGCCGGCAGGTGTCCGTCACCCGGGGACCGGTCTTGATCTCGATGATCAGCGGCACCCTGCCCCGGACGATGTCAAAAAGCTCATCCGGGGTGGGGATGCCCTCAGGCGTGCCTTTCAGTTTCAGGGTCCGGAGCTCTTGGAGCGTCAGGCTCCCGGCCTCCCTCGCGTCTCCGGTCATGCGTTCCAGGCTGTCATCGTGGAACAGGAACAGCTTTCTGTCGGCGGATACGCGCACATCCGTCTCGATCCCGTATCCTTTCTCCGCGGCGGCGGCGAAAGCGGCGCGGCTGTTCTCAGGGCGCTCGGTGTTCCACAGCCCCCGGTGGGCGTACCGCCGGCAGGTGAAGGCTTCGAGAGCTTTTGTCCGGCGCCCGGGAGCGATCAGGAACAGATAGAGAGCGCAGAGCGCGCACAGGATGAGCATCACTGTCAGAACGGGATGCATCCGTCGGTCTCCTTTCACGGCCGCGGGGCCGGCACCCGGATACCGCCGCAGGGTATCCGACTGTATTTTGAACCAATGTATCACGGTTCCGCGTAAAAAACAAGCTTCAAGGCTGCCATCGGGGCGCGCCGGCCGCGCGATATGCGCTGTGAAATGATAAAAAGCATTGACAGGGTATTTTATTTCTGTTATATTATGAATTGGTAAACTATATGTTACGGTTTCTTAATCTTTGCAATAGTACGTGGGAGGACGAAGCATATGACCGCCGTAAAGCAGAAGGACGCGTACAAGACGCTCAGAAGGATAGTCATCATCCTGGCCGTGCTGGCCCTGATCGCTGCTGCGCTGACCGTGCTGCTCAAGCGTCAGATCGACGGCACTCTGGACAGGATGACCGCTGATACCAACGCCATGAACGAGGCAGCCGCCGAACAGCACCGGCAGGCTGTGGAGGAATACAACGAGCAGCACCGCCAGACGAAAGAATCCCTGGTGCGTCCCGTGCCCCGGGATACGGGCTGGGACGTGATCGACGTGACGGGATTCGACCTGGAGTCGCCCAATGCCGTGACGGTCCCCAGGCAGGACATCCTGTCCAACGGCATGCTGCTTTTGAACCGCTGGCACTCCATCCCCGCGGATTTCCCGGAGAACGTGGTCATGTCCGTGGTGAGCGTCAACAGTTCCATCCCGGTATCCGGTTCCGGGATCAAGCTGTTCCCGGCGGCGATCGACGCGCTGGCCGACATGCTCAAGGCCGCCAGCGATGAGGGCCTGGAAAACTACCTGGTGGACGGCGGCTACCGCACCCTGCAGGAGCAGACCACCCTGTACCAGGAGGAGGAGGCCAAGTACTCCACCCGGTATTCCGGCGACGCGCTGGTGGAACAGGTCATCCGGTCGGTCAACTATCCCGGCACCAGTGAGTATGAGAGCGGCCTGAGCTTCAGGATCAGCCGGTGGCGCAGCAATGACAGCGCCTTCAACGGCGAGAAGTTCGACACCACGCCCCACAGCGACTGGCTGGTGGAGAACAGCTGGAAATACGGCATCGTATTCCGTTTCCCGGTGTACGGCTATCCCAACGACACGGTGACGGACAAGAGCTTCAAGACCGGCGAGAGCAAGAAGCTGCGCATCTACCGTTATGTGGGTGAGGCGAACGCGGCCGTCATGCACACGATGGACTTCTGCATGGAGGAATATATCGAGTACCTGATGGATCATCCCCACATCGAGGTCTACGAGGACGGCGTGAAGCGCTATGAGATCCTCCGGGTGGAGGGCGGCGCCTCGGGCGATGATGTCACCGTGCAGGTGAGCACCACGGCCCAGAGCTACAGTGTATCCTACGACAACATGAACGGGCTGGTCATCGCCATGACCTATTGACCCTGGCGGAGGGAATATGAACGGCATCAAGGATCCTGAATTCACGATCACCATGGCCGACGGCGGCGAGATGAAGGGCGTACTGTATCCCGATATCGCGCCCCAGAGCGTCGGCAACTTCATCGCCCTGGCCAACGCCGGTTTTTATGACGGGCTGATCTTCCACCGCGTCATCCCGGGATTCATGATCCAGGGCGGCGACCCGAACGGTGTGGGCACCGGCGGGCCCGGGTACCGCATCCGGGGCGAGTTCCGCCTGAACGGGATCAAAAACGACCTGAAGCATGAGTACGGCGTATTGAGCATGGCCCGCTCCAGGATGAACGATTCCGCCGGGAGCCAGTTCTTTATCATGGTGGACGACGCGCCCCATCTGGACGGGAGCTATGCCGCTTTCGGCAAGGTGCTCAGCGGGATGGAGACAGCGGACAGGATCGCCGCGGTGCCCCGGGACCGTATGGACAGGCCTCTGGAGCCCCAGAAGATCCGATCGATCCGGGTGGACTGCTTCGGGCAGGAATACCCCTTTGAAAAGCTATGAGCGAAACGGAAAAATCAGCACTGTACACCGTGCGTATCGCGGGCAGGGATTACCGCCTGCGCAGCGGCGACTCACCGGAGCAGGTGCGCCGGGTATCCGTCTTTACGGACCGCCGGATCAAGGAAGTGCTCAGCACCTCGCTGGTCCACCGGGAAGACGCCGCCGTGATCGCCGCCATGGGCCTGGCGGAGGAACTGCTCAGGGCCCAGGACGACAATACCCGCCTGAGGCGGGAACTGTGGCAGATGAAAAGCGAAGGCAGGCCCGCACCGCGGCCCGCCCCCAACAACCCGTCCCGGGATCAGGGATGAATACGCCAAGGCCTTACGGGCCTTGGCTTTTACACAGAGGTGGCTTTTATGAACGAAAGAGCACTGAGAGTACTGGAATTCAATAAGATCCGGGAGCAGCTGGCCCTCTTTGCCCAGAGCGACCTCGGCCGGGAGAAGTGCCTGAGCCTGACGCCCATGTCCGGGGAAACGGAGATCGTCAGGGCCCTGGAGGAAACGGAAGAAGCCGGTGTGGTCCTGAAATACATGGGCGTGAATCCCATGATGCCCTTCAGCGATATCTCCCTTCAGGTGGATATGGCCCGGAAAGGAGCCACCCTCACGCCGGGCGCGCTGATGAAGATCGCCGAAACACTGAAAGTGGCGGGCAGTGTACGCTCCGCCCTGGTCACCGACCGGGAAAACACGCCCTCCGTCACGTCTCAGGCGAGCCTGCTCCAGCCCCTGAGGGCGCTTCGGGAGAGCATCGATGAGACGGTGCTGGGGGAGAACGAGATATCCGACCGCGCCAGCCCGGAACTGGCCGATATCCGGCGCCACATCAGGCTGTGCAACGAGCGGGTCCGGGACAAGCTGAACGCCTATGCCCACGGCAGCGGCACGTCCAAATATCTGATGGACAATATCGTCACGATCCGCAACGGGCGCTACGTGCTGGCTGTGAAGCAGGAGTACCGCCAGTTCGTGCCGGGCCTGGTGCACGATCAGAGCTCCACCGGAGCCACCCTGTACATCGAGCCCATGGCCGTAGTGGAACTTGGCAACGAGATCAAGGGCTGGCAGGCCAAGGAAAAGGCGGAGATCGAGCGCATCCTGCTGGCCCTGTCCGGCCAGGCGGCGGAAAACGCCTCCCAGCTGCTGGGCAACCTGGAGGTGCTGGCGGAACTGGATTTCATTTTCGCGAAAGCGTCCCTGGCGAAGGATATGGAAGCGGTATGCCCCAAGGTCAGTGTGGACGGGCAGGTGCGTTTCATCCGGGCCAGGCATCCCCTCATCGACCGGCAGACCGTCGTGCCCCTGGATTTCTGGATCGGGGACGGCTTCAGGACACTGGTCATCACCGGCCCCAACACAGGCGGCAAGACCGTGACCCTCAAGACCATCGGCCTTCTGACGCTGATGGCCCAGAGCGGCCTGCATATCCCCGCCGCCTACGGCAGTCAGATCGCCCTGTTTAAGGAAGTGTACGCCGATATCGGCGACGAGCAGTCCATCGAGCAGAGCCTCTCCACCTTCTCGGCCCATATGACCAATATCGTGACGATCCTCAGGACGGTCACGGACCGGGATCTGGTGCTGTTTGACGAGCTGGGCGCCGGCACGGACCCCACCGAGGGCGCCGCTCTGGCCCAGGCCATCCTCAGCCACCTGACCCAAAAAGGCATCACGGCCATCGCCACCACCCATTACAGCGAGCTGAAGGCCTATGCCCTGTCCACCAGGGGCGTGGAGAACGCCTCGGTGGAATTCGACGTCAATACCCTTCGCCCCACCTACCGGCTGAGCATCGGCGTGCCGGGCAAATCCAACGCCTTCGAGATCTCGCGCAAGCTGGGCCTGAGCGAGGAAATGATCAACGACGCGAAGGAACTGCTCAATCATGACGCGATCAAGTTCGAGGACGTGATCGCCAACGCGGAATACCACCGGCAGATCGCCGAAAAGGAGCAGGCCCTGGCGGAGGAAGCCCGCCGGGAGACCGTGCGCATGAAGAACGAGACGGAGCGCCTCTATCGGGAAGTGGAGGAGATGGAGCGCACCGCGGACCGGAAGGCCCGGGAAAAGGCGCGGGCCATCGTCGAAAAGGCGCGTCTTGACGCGGAAAAGATCCTCAGTGACATGAAGCGCCTGAAGCAGCAGGCTTCCCAGGGCGACATGGGACAGCTCAAGCGGCAGCTGGACCGGATGTCGGACCAGTTCAGTGAGGGCCTGGAAAGTGCCCGGCACCTGCCGGAGGCTGAGGAAAGGGAGATCCGGGAAGGGGACACCGTCCTTGTGACCACGCTCAATACGCAGGGCACCGTGCTGAGCCTGAGCGATGATTCTGCCCAGGTCCAGATCGGCGTGATGAAGATGAACTGTTCCCGGAAGGATCTGGTGTTCGTCAAATCGGGGCAGAAAGCGCAAAAGAAGGTCAGCGTGACCGCGAGGGTGGACAGCCAGTCGCGCCAGGTGAGCCTGAGCTGCGACTTGAGAGGCCTGAGCCTGGAGGAAGCCCTTTCGAAGGCCGACCAGTACCTGGACGAGGCTTATCTGGCGGGGCTGCATGAGGTGACCCTGGTACACGGAAAGGGCACGGGCGTGCTCCGCCAGGGCATCACGCGCCATCTGAAAAAGCACGCCCACGTGAAGAGCCACCGCCTGGGTGTCTACGGGGAGGGCGAGGACGGCGTGACCGTGGTCACGCTGGCGTGAGGAGGACTTATGAGCGACAGGATGACCATCATGGTCGTGGACGATGATCCCAATATCGCGCATCTGATCCGGCTGTACCTTGAAAAAGAGGATTTCGCCGTGACTGTGGCCACCCGGGGAGACAGCGCCGTGGCGGCCTTTAAAAAGGATCCGGCGGATCTGATCCTGCTGGATGTGATGCTGCCCGGCATGGACGGCTGGCAGGTGCTTCGGGAGATCCGCCAGACCGCGGATGTGCCCATCATCATGATCACGGCCAAGGACGAGACCTTTGACAAGGTGCTGGGGCTGGAACTGGGCGCGGACGACTATATCACCAAGCCTTTCGACGGCAAGGAGATGGTGGCGCGCGTCAAGGCCGTGCTGCGCAGGGGGCAGCGTTCGGAGGAGGCGCTCAGCCGCAGCGTCCAGTATCCGGGGCTGAAAGTGAGCCGGGACAATTACGAGGTGATCTTCAGGGATCAAACCCTGGAGATGCCGCCCAAGGAGCTGGAACTGCTCTATTTCCTGGCGTCCCATCCCAACCGGGTCTTCACCCGGGAACAGCTGCTGGAGCATGTGTGGGGGTTCGAGTTCTTCGGGGACAGCCGCACGGTGGACGTGCATGTCAAGCGCCTGAGGGAAAAGCTGCAGGACAGTGAGTCTCTGGGCTGGCAGATCCGCACCATCTGGGGCGTCGGGTACAAATTCGAGTATAAAAAGGACGGGGCCGAATGAGACGCTCCATGTTCGTGCAGGTGCTGACGGTGAGCCTGCTGGTGATCTTCGCCTGCGTGATCGTCATGTATTCCCTGACCTATGTCAGGATGCGTGACGACAAGATCAGCGCGCGCATCGACACGCTGAAGATGCTGGCGCGGGACGTGGCGGACCTGGCGTCAAGGCTCAGGACGGACGCTTTCTTTTACAGCGGCCTTCAGGAGAGCCTGACCAGGGAGCTCCTTTACGAGAAGACCAGCACCATCTACAACGAGTACAACGCTTTCACCCTGATCGTATCCTCCCAGGGGCGGAGCTACACTTATTACAGCGAGGAGACCCTCAGTGACGAGAGCGTCAAATACCTGCCGGATCAGGAAACATTGAGCGCCTATCTCAGGAAAGCGGTGCAGGGGGAGGAGACCAGCCTGCAGACCGACAGCGCCATGGGCCCGCTGTTCACCGTGATCATCCCCTGGAACGAGACCAGCTACCTGACGGGGGAAAAGAGCGTGGTGGGCATCGTGATGATCCAGACCGCCGCGCAGAATATCCAGGCCGTTTACGAGAGCCTCTGGTGGCAGCTGATCGTGGGAGCTCTCGGGGTCTTCATCCTGGCCGGCGTCATCATTTTCTTCCTGACGCGGCGGCTGACCAGGCCCCTGACGGCCATGGCCGGCGCAGCGGAGAGGCTGTCCCACGGGGATTTCGAGGTGAAGGCGCCCGTGGACGGCAGCCGTGAGACCATGGAACTGGGCACGGCCTTCAACCATATGGCCGGCCAGCTGGAGCGTATCGAGAAGAACCGGCGGGATTTCCTGGCGAATGTGTCCCACGAGCTCCGGTCGCCCATCACCAGCATCCAGGGATACGCCCAGGGCATGCTGGACGGCGCCGTTCCCGAGGAGGGACGGGAGGACGCCCTGAAGATCATCGTGGGAGAGACGGGCCGGCTGAGCGGGCTGATCAACGGCCTGCTGGATCTGTCCCGTATGGAGGATGGGCAGGTCAAACTGAATATGACGGAGTTTGACGTCAATGAGCTGGTGCGCACCGTGATCATCCAGAAACTGCCGGAGATCGAGGAAAAGGACCTGGACGTGATGCCGCTGTTCGGGGACCGGAAGGAAACGGTGCGCGCGGACAGAGAGCAGATCCAGCAGGTGCTGATCAATCTCCTGGACAACGCTGTCAAGTATACGCCCCCGGGCGGAAAGATCCGTGTCGACAGCGCCGCGGACGGCGATCTGGTCCGTCTTTCGGTCAGCGACAACGGCATCGGCATCCCGCCCGAAGACCGTCCCTTCGTTTTTGAACGGTTCTACAAAACGGACAAGGCCCACACCGTGGGCAAAGGGACCGGGCTGGGACTGGCCATCTGCAAGGCGATCATGGACAGGCACGGACAGAGCATCCGCCTGAAGAACGGGGACGGAGGCTGCGAATTCGAGATCACTCTGGAAAGGGCGGGCCGATGAAGATAAACGCGTACGCGAAGATCAACTGGGATCTGTATATCACCTCTGTCCGGCCGGACGGCTATCACGAGCTGGACAGCGTCATGCAGCCGATCAGCCTGTGTGACACGGTATCGGTGGAACTGAAAGGGCCGGACGGGGACAGCGCGCTCACGGTGGACGGCCCCTTTTCCGCCGGCGTCCCCGCGGACGGGAGCAACCTGGCCATGAAGGCCGCCGCCCTGTACGGGGAAGCGCTGGGGCGCCGGATCCCCGTGAGCATCGGGATCACCAAGGGCATCCCCAACGGAGCGGGCCTGGGCGGCGGCAGTGCGGACGCGGCTGCCGTGCTCAAAGTGATGAACGCCCTGAACGGGGACGTCCTGGCGCCCGGGCGGCTGGACGCGCTGGCGCTCCGGCTGGGGGCGGACGTGCCCTTCTGCCTGCGCACGAGCGCCTTCAGGGCCCGGGGGATCGGAGAGGAACTGGAAGATTTTCCCATGCCCGAGGGCGCGCCCGTCCTTGTGATCATGGGGCGTGAAAGGCTGGATACGGGCAAAGTGTACCGCCGCTTCGACGCGGACGGCACCGCCTGCGACCGGGAGAAGATCGCGCGTTCCAGGGCCTTCCTTCAGCGTGGCGATTACGCACGGTACGCCCTGGAGGCTCGGAATATGCTGTATCCGCCCGCTTTGAGCCTCGCGTCGGGCCTTCGGGAGGGTATCGATGATCTGAGGGATCAGGGAGCGGTCTTTTCGGCGATGACGGGCTCCGGCGCGGCGCTCTTCGGGGTTTTCGCGCTGGAAGCGGACGCCCTGAAGGCCCGGGAACGGCTCGCAGAAAAATACCCGTGCTGCCTTACGGCACACACGGGTATCCTGTGAGCGGCAGATCAGTTCTCCCGGCCGATCCCATCCGCGGGGATATCCCTGATCAGGGCGGCCAGCTCATTTGGCAGAGGTGAGGACCAGGCCATGTTTTCCCCGGTCATGGGATGCCTGAGCGTCAGGGAGCAGGAGTGCAGGGCGAAACGGCCTCCGAGCTCGTTCAGCGGCGTTCCGTAGAGATAGTCACCGGTGACCGGACAGCCCAGAGCGCTCAGGTGGACTCGGATCTGATGGGTCCTGCCGGTGTCCAGCCGGAGCCTGATGAGCGACCTGACGCCGTCGGTGTGGATCAGACGGTAATGGGTGACGGCGCGTCTGCCGCCGGGCATGACGGCGCGCCTGACACTGTCCGGGTTTGGTTTGCCGATGGGCAGGTCGATGGTGCCCCGGCTCTTGGGCGGGATGCCGTCGGTCACGGCCAGGTACTCCCGGATCATATCGGGCGTGTGCAGCTGCTTCTGCAGGGCCGCCTGGGCCTGGGGATGGAGCGCCGCGGCCATCAGGCCGCTGGTGCCCTTGTCCAGGCGGCTCACCGGGCGGAAGCAGAACCTCTCAGGCTCCCCGAAATGATGATAGACCGCCGCTTCCAGGCTCTCCCCGTCTTTCTGAGGGGAGGCGAGGGTCGCCAGCGGAGCGGATTTGTCGATCACCATCAGATGGGCGTCCTCATACAGGATATGGGGCTCGCTGCCGCGGCCTTTGAGCCCCGGCCACGCTTCGGCCGCTTCGGGGAAGACCGCGCAGAGCGTCTGGCCGGCGCGGCAGGGATCGGTGGTGAACACCTGCCGGCCGTCGAGGGTCAGCCCGCCGGTGAACTTGAGCCGGGAGAGCATATGCCGGCTCAGGCCCATCCGCGTCCTGAACAGCTTCTCGGCCGTGAGGCCGTCTTCCTCCTGCGTGACAAGGTGTGTGAGCCGGGTCATGCTTCCTCCAAATAAACGGCGCTCATGCAGATGAGCGCCGTTGTGCGGTCTTGTCGGTCCGGGATCACTTTTTCCTGGCCTTGGTGTTGACGATCTCTTTCATGTCCTTGCCGGGCTTGAAGGCCGGTACCCTGGACGCGGAGATCTTGATGGCCTCGCCGGTGCGGGGGTTGCGGCCGGCGCGGGCGCTGCGGGTGCGCACCTCGAAGGTGCCGAAGCCCACCAGCACGACCTTGCCGTCGGAAGCCAGGCCTTCGTTGATGGCGTCGAAGGTGGTGTTGATGATCTCGGCGGCTTCGGATTTGGTGATCTGGGCTTTCGAGGATACGACCTCGATCAGTTCGGTCTTATTCATGATGACATTTCCTTTCAGATGATATATCAGGCGTACCGCCTAGCACGCGCATTATACAATAGCCCGCGTTTTTTAGCAATACGCAAATACGGCCGGGGGCTGTTTGACAACGCGGGGGATATGATATATGATGGCCGGGTATATCGGTTCGATCGATCCAAAGGAGAGTGGAGCCGCTCCGGTTTTCGCGGGGAGGCGGTGATGTGATGGGCAGTATCGGAAAGAAACAAAAAAGCGGGAACGGCAAAAGCGTTTCCACACGGTGGCACAGCACCATAGGCCTGGTGCTGTGGGATGTCTTCGCGGTGAACGCGTCCTATTTCCTGGCGCTGTGGTTCCGCTTCGACTGTTCCTACACGGATATCCCCATGAGATATCTGCGCGCGTGGATGGGCCTGACGCCGTACTTCACGCCCGCGGCCATCGGGGTGTTTTTCCTGCTGAAGCTCTACCGGAGCGTCTGGAAATACGCCTCCTTCCGGGAGACGGTCTCCTGTATCGTCGCCTGTATGATCACCGCCGTGCTCCATTACGCGGGCATCTCGCTGATCTACGGCAGGCTGCCCACGTCCTACCATCTGATCGGGCCGATGCTGCAGCTGTCCATGATGCTGGCGATGCGGTTCTCCTACAGGTTTTTCAGGATGCTGCAGAAAAAATCGCCGGCGGAGCACCGGGTGATGCTCATCGGCGGCGGGGCCGCCGGCCGCATGATCCTCAGGGATATGCAGGCGGCCCGGGAGATCAGGGACCAGGTCGTGTGCATCATCGATGACGACGCTTCCAAATGGCACGGCATGATCGAAGGCGTACCGGTGGTGGGGGGAAGACACGACATCCTCTCGGCAGCCGAAAAATACCGGATCGACAAGATCTACCTGGCGATCCCCAGCGCTTCCCCGGCGGACAAAAGAGACATCCTGAACATCTGCCGGGAGACGGACTGTCAGCTGAAAAATCTGCCCGGCATGTACCAGCTGCTCAACGATGAGGTCAAGGTATCCGTCATGCGGGACGTGTCCCTGGAGGATCTGCTGGGCCGCAGCCCCATCCGGCCGGACATGGAGGAAGTGTTCAATTTCATCCATGACAAGACCGTCATGGTCACCGGCGGCGGCGGCTCCATCGGCAGTGAGCTCTGCCGGCAGGTGGCGGCCCATCAGCCCCGGCAGCTCATTATTTTCGATATTTACGAGAACAGCACCTATGATATCCAGCTGGAGCTGAAAAAGAAGTATCCCGCCCTGGACCTGGTGACGCTGATCGGCTCCGTGCGCGATTCCCGCCGCATGTTCGACGTGTTCAGCGAGTACAGGCCCCAGATCGTTTTCCACGCGGCGGCCCACAAACACGTGCCGCTGATGGAGGACAGCCCCAACGAGGCGATCAAAAACAACAGCCTGGGCACCTACAAGACGGCGTACGCCGCGATGGTGAACGGATGTGAGCGTTTCGTGCTCATCTCCACGGACAAGGCCGTCAATCCCACGAACATCATGGGCGCTTCCAAGCGCCTGTGCGAGATGATCATCCAGTCCTTCGACGAGAAGATCAAGGCCGGGAAAGCGGAAGAGATCCCGCAGCTGTTCACACACGAGGGCGTGGAGAACGCGGACAAGGACGGCACCGGGAGCGTGTTCCGCGATGTGAAAACGGAGTTCGTGGCCGTGCGCTTCGGCAATGTGCTGGGCAGCAACGGGTCGGTGATCCCCCTGTTCAAAAAGCAGATCGCGGCGGGCGGGCCCGTCACCGTGACCCATCCGGATATCGTCCGCTATTTCATGACCATCCCCGAGGCGGTCAGCCTGGTGCTCCAGGCGGGCACTTACGCCACCGGAGGGGAGATCTACGTGCTGAATATGGGTGAGCCCGTCAAGATCGATGACCTGGCGAAAAACCTGATCCGGCTCAGCGGCTACAAGGTCAATGAGGATATCAGGATCGAGTATGTGGGATTGCGGCCCGGTGAGAAACTGTATGAGGAAAAACTGATGGCCGAGGAGGGGCTGAGGGACACCGCGAACAAGATGATCCATATCGGCTGTCCGATCCCGTTCGATGTGGACGAGTTCCTGGTGGATCTTGAGAAACTGATGCGGGCGTCCTACAACAACAGGGCCGATATCCGCGGCCTGGTGGTCAAAATGGTCAATACCTATCATCCCGATCAGAACGCGTGACGGGACCGGGAGGATGAGCAGGCTTTCGGGCCTGCTTTTTTGCTGTGCGCGGAATGGTTGTCACAGAGCGGAAAGTCTGTTATAATCGTATCGGGTCAATAGGCTTCGCGACTGCATGACCATGCTCGGCCGCGCCGACCCGATGCCAAACGAGGAAAAGAGGCACAACTGATATGAATGAGACGAACAAGCGGGTCATTCCCTTCAGTCCTCCGGATATCAGTGAACTGGAGATCAATGAAGTCGCCGAAGCGCTCCGGTCCGGCTGGATCACCACCGGGCCCAGGACCAAACTCCTGGAGCGCCGTCTGGCGGCCTATATCGATACGGGACGGGTGGATATCGACTGCGAAAAGGGCCCGGGGCTTGAGAAGTATCAGGACCGGGTGGTCTGCCTGAATTCCGCCACCGCCGCGGAGGAGCTGAACCTGAGGGTGCTGGGCATCGGGCCGGGGGATGAAGTCATCGTGCCCGCCTACACCTATACGGCGACGGCTTCCGCCGCGATCCACGTGGGCGCCGAAGTCAGGTTCGTGGACATCGCCCGGGACGGCGACAGGGCGACGCACATGCCTGAGATGGACTATGACCTGATGGAGCAGGCGATCACGCCCAGGACCAAGGCCATCGTCGCTGTCGATCTGGGCGGCATCGTCTGTGACTGGGACAGGATCTTCGCGGCGGCGGAGCGTAAAAAGGCCCTGTTCACGCCCAGGGAAGGGGACGGGACCCCTCTGGGCGATCTGTCGAGCCGGATCCAGAAGGCTATCGGCCGTGTGAGCGTGGTGGCGGACTGCGCTCATTCCCTGGGCGCGGGAAGGGAGACCCCCTCCGGCACGGTGTATTGCGGCGCCATCGCGGATTTCACGTCCTTCAGTTTCCACGCGGTCAAGAATTTCACCACCGCCGAGGGCGGCGCGAGCACCTGGAGGCCGTTGGAAGGCATTCCAGACAGCGAGATCTACAAAATGTTCCAGCTCCTCTCCCTTCACGGGCAGAGCAAGGACGCCCTGGCGAAAACGAGCCTCGGGGCGTGGGAGTACGATATCGTGGGCCCCTGGTACAAGTGCAATATGACGGATATCACCGCGGCGATCGGCTTAAGGCAGCTGGACCGTTATCCCGGCCTGCTCCGCAGAAGGGCCGAGATCATCAGGAAATACGATGAGACCTGCGACGCGCTGGGGCTCTTCCGTCTTGATCACTTCGCGCCCGGGCAGATCTCCTCCAACCATCTGTATCTGATCCGGATCCCCGGGGCGGACGAGAAGCGGCGCAATGCCGTCGTGGAAGCCATGGCCGATCAGGGCGTGGCTGTCAACGTGCACTATAAGCCCCTGCCGATGATGACGGCCTACGGGGCGGACGCGGCACGATGCCCCAACGCGTATGACTATTACCGCAATCTGATCACGCTGCCGCTGCACACGCTCCTGACGGATGATGACGCGGCGTATGTGTGTGACGCTCTCAGGAACGCTCTGAAGTGACACGGAGGGATGCGCATGCCTTTTGTCGGGAGGATAAAGGTCTTCGATATCCCGGGGATCTGCCGCGCGTCTCATATCCTGCATGCCTGCGGGAAGGATATGGCGCGGCGCTTTGATCTGCATCACTGGGACAATCCCCGGGCCGTGACCTTCGCGATCGCCGGTCTCGGCTGTCTGAAAAACGAGATGTACCTGGTCCGGGACGGTGGCAGGCCCGTGGCGACGTTCCAGATCAAAAAGAACGGGCGGGATATGCACCTCACCAAGCTGGCCACACTGCCCGATGCCGCCGGCAGGGGCATCGGCAGCTTCTGCCTTGAGCATGTGGAAGCCCTGGCGCTCAAAGCGGGGTGCGACAGGATCGTGCTGGAAGTATATGACCGGAGCGGGCACGCCATCGACTTTTACCATCGCCGGGGATTTAAGGACATTGGCCGGGTGAGCACCCGGAAGTATACGGAGATCAAAATGGAAAAGGCGGTATCCCGTCAGGCGTGACCGGGATCGTGCGGCCGTGAAAGAGGAGCGGTTTATGTCGGAACTCAAACATGTCTCGTCAAAGGAACTGGGCCTGAAGGGCATGGACAAAAAGGGCTGGTGCGGTGTGTACCAGCGCGTCGTCAAGCGGATCCTGGACATTCTGTTTTCCCTGATCGCGCTGCCCCTGGTGGCCCTCGTGGGGATCCCCGTGGCCGTCATGATCAAGGCGGAGGACGGGGGGCCCATCTTTTACCGGTCGCCCCGGATCGGCAGGGATTTCCGCCTGTTCGACATGCTCAAGTTCCGCTCCATGAAAGTCAACGCCCCCAATATCCTCAATCCGGACGGCAGCACGTATAATTCCAGGACGGATGACAGGGTCACGAAGGTGGGCCGCTGGATCAGGGAGACCAGTATCGATGAGCTGCCGCAGATCCTCAATGTGCTCAAGGGGGACATGAGCCTTATCGGGCCCAGGGCGGGCGACACGGACGGCATCGACACTTATACTGAAGAGGAAAAGGGTAAAATGCTGGTCAGGCCGGGCATCACCGGATACTCGCAGGCCTATTTCCGCAACGGGCTGGGCGTGGGAGAAAAGCGCATGTATGACGCGTGGTACGCCCACAACGTGTCTTTTCCGCTGGATGTGAGGATATTCCTGAAGACGATCGGCACCGTCCTCAGGCATGACAATATCTATACGAACTGAAGGGAGGGCTGCGGCCGTATGAAAAAACTGCTGATGATCGGCGCGGGGTTCCTCCAGGATTTCGTGATCCGAAAAGCTGTTTCGATGGGGTATGAGGTGCATGCGCTTGACGCCAATCCTCATGCCGTCGGATTTCTCCACGCTCAAAAACACGCTGTGATCGATATCGTGAACGAGAAAGCGTGCCTTGAATACGCCCGGGAGCAGAAAGTGGACGGCGTCATGACCGCGGCTACGGATTTCGGGGTGATGACCGCGGCGTTCATCGCCGGGAAGATGGGCCTGAAGGGCATCGGTTACGATACCGCGAAAACGGTCAAGAACAAGTACCTGACCCGCAGGGCGCTGATGGAAGCGCATGTGGACGATACCGCTCAGGCCTGGGAGGTCACGCGGGAAACGGATACCGCATCGCTCGCGAAGCGGCTCGAGTACCCGGTCATGGTCAAGCCCTGTGACGGTTCGGGCAGCCGGGGCGCCGGCCGCGTGGACGCGCCCGGGGAATTTCAAGCGGCGTGCGAAAGGGCCCTGCTCAGCTCCAGGAGCTGCCGTGCCCTGGTGGAGAGCTTCATCACGGGAAAGGAATACGGTGCCGAGAGCCTGGTGACGGATGGGCAGGTCCACGTGCTGGCGGTGATGAAAAAGTGGATGACGCCGGCCCCGTTTTACGCGGAGCTCGGGCACGCGGTGCCTTCCATGCTTCCGACGGAAACGGAAAACAAGGTCCGGAAATGTGTGGAGGCCGCGATACGCGCCCTGAAGATCGACTTTGGGTCCGTCAATATGGACATGCTGATCACCGATGACGGGAAAGTCTATATCATCGACATCGGGGCCCGCATGGGCGGCAATATGATCGGCCCGTGCGTGGTCCCCTACGGTACGGGGATCGATTATATGGGTGCGGCGATCCGGGCAGTCATGGGCGAAAGTGCGGATCTGACGCCGCGGGATCATGGAGCGGTGGCTACCCGTCTGCTGGCCTTCGAGGAAGGCACGGTCCTGAAGGTCCCGGATATGGCTCGGATCGAAAAGGAATGCGGTGTGGAGATCTATCACCACCTGCAGGCCGGGGAACATGTGAGGAAGTACCGTACGAACCTCGACGGCTGCGGTTATATCGTGGCCAGAGCGGCGTTTGCCGCGGATGCCGCTGCCGCGGCGGACGAGGCGTACCGGAGGATCGCAAAAGAGGCTTTTGAGGCCTGAGAAACAGCGCCGCGGCGGGCCGCGGCACGGATCGGAGAAACAGTATCGATGGCTGTCAGCAGGAAAGCGAAAGAATTCTACAAGTCTTTTTGGGGCAAACCGGAGCAGTTTGCCGCCAACCTGATCTCCACTGTCCAGGAAAAGAAAAAGATGCTCGATAACAGGGACAACAGCTTTCACCTGACCGGAGAGCAGGAGGAAGCCGTCCGGGCATACTGGAAAAAATATCCTTACAGGATCAGCACGGACTGGTGCCGGTATTACGCCGCCATGAACGGTATCGTGGATCCCCGGTATATCCCCAACACCCTGTATTTCACAAAGATCGATCAGCATTTCAACCGCAGGGATCTGGGCCTGGGCTTCAACGACAAGAATTATTATTCCCGCATTTTCCCCGGCGTGCGGCAGCCCAGGACCTATGTGCGCAAGATCGGCAGCCTGCTCTTCGACGAGGAATACCGCCTGATCGATGTTTCGGACGCCATGCGTCTCATGGCCGATACGGACGAGGTGATCATCAAGCCCTCCGAGGAGAGCGGCAGCGGCCGGGATATCTCTTTTTACAAAACGGGGGATGACGCCCTCAGGGCCTTCCTTATGGATCAGTCCCTGAAGGACTATATCGTGCAGGGGCTGGTGAGCCAGCACCCGGCGCTCAGCGCGATCTATCCCCGGGCCCTCAACACCATCCGTGTCACGACCCTGCTGATGCCCGACGGGGTCCATGTGCTTTCCGGCGTCCTCAGGATGGGCGCGGGCGGGAACCGGGTGGACAACGCGACCCACGGCGGCGTGTCCGTGGGGATCAGGGCCGACGGAACGGTCAACCGGGAGGGGCATATCCTGCCCAGGGGGACGGTGATCCTCAGCCACCCCGACGGCTTCGTGTTCGAGGGGTTCAGGGTGCCGGGGTATGACAGGATCCTTGAGACCGTGCGCTCTCTGGCCCCGACGGTCGGGCATTTCAGGCTGGTGTCCTGGGATATGGCCGTGGATGAGGACGGGGATATCGTCCTGATCGAGGCCAATATGCGCAAGGGCGGGATCGCCATCCATCAGTCCAACAACGGTCCCCTGTTCGGCGATCTGACGGACCGGGTGCTCGACGAGGTCTTCTCATCGGCCAGGTGACAGGCCCCGGCAGAAACAAGATATGATACGGAGGTAGATCCATTGGCTGACAAGACCGGTTTGAGGATGCTCAGGCTCAGGGCCTACTGCTATCCGGAACAGACGGCCGGCACCCATATGGATGACGCCCTGAGGGACGCGCTGGCGCAGAACGGGATCACCTACATCCTGTATACCCCGACCCCCACCCGGGGCGTTTCCGAAGAGGTGCGAAGGGAGTATAAAAAGAAAGACAAGCGGCTGGAGATCACTCATGACGGGCATGTGGTCATCCACCGGTTTCCCATGTTCCGGGAAGGCAGCAATCCGATCCAGAAGACGCTCCGCTTCCTTTTGTGCAATATCCGGGAGTATCATCTGGGGAAAAGGGCCCGGGACATCGATCTGGTCTTTTCCTCCAGCACGCCGCCCACCCAGGGCACGCTGTCCGGGTTCGTGGCGAGGAAGCTCTCAAAGCGGTACGGGAGAAAGGTACCGTTCATATACCTGCTGCAGGATATCTTCCCGGATTCGCTGGTCAATGCCGGGATGACTAAAAAGGGTTCCCTGATATGGCGCGTCGGCCGCAGGATCGAGGACATCACCTACCGGAACGCCGACAGGATCATCGTGATCAGCGAGTCGTTCAAACGGAACATCATGGCCAAGGGCGTCCCGGAGGAGAAGATCGAGATCATCAGCAACTGGGTGGACCTGAATGCCATCGGCCCTGTCCCCAGGGCGGAGAACCCCCTGTTCGATGAGATGGGGATCTCACGCGACAGGTTCATCGTCGTCTACGCGGGCAATATCGGCGAAGCCCAGGGGGCCGAGGTGATCCTGGACGCGGCGCAGCGGCTCCGGGACGAGGATATCCTGTTCGTCATCTTCGGGGGAGGCGCCCGGTTCCCTGCCCTGAAAAAGGACGCGGAGGAGAGAAAACTCGGCAACGTCATCATCACGGGATTAAGGCCTGTGGAAGATGTGAAGTATGTGTACAGTCTGGGCGACGCGGCCCTGATCACCTGCCGGCCGGGCACAGGGGACGCGGGCATGCCGTCCAAGACCTGGAGCATCATGGCCTGCGGCACGCCCATCATCGCGTCTTTTGACAGGGGCAGCGATCTTGAGGACACCCTCGTGAGTTCCGGAGCGGGCAGATGCGTCGAGCCGGGCAGCGCGAACGCGCTGGCGGACGCCGTCCTCGAGGCCAGGGAAGGCCGCCGGGCCGCGGCATCACCGGAAAGGATCCGTGAATACGCCCTGAAGAACGCGTCACGGGAAGCCTGCGTGGGCAGGTATATCAGCACGATCAAAAACGCCGTCAAGAACGCGGCGGTCACGGAGGAATGAACATGTCACTGTTTACCGGAAAAACACTGATGATCACCGGAGGCACAGGCTCCTTCGGCAACGCTGTCCTGGCTCGTTTCCTTCAGACGGATATCGGGGAGATCCGCATTTTTTCCCGGGACGAGAAGAAGCAGGACGATATGCGCCACGAGTTTCAGGCGAGGATGCCCGAGGCCGCGGAAAAGATCAGCTTTTACATCGGCGATGTCCGCGATCCCCAGTCGGTGCGCAACGCGATGCACGGGGTGGATTACATCTTCCACGCCGCGGCGCTCAAGCAGGTCCCTTCCTGCGAATTTTTCCCCATCGAAGCCGTGAAAACGAATGTGCTGGGCACCGAGAACGTGCTCACCGCCGCGATCGACGAGGGCGTGGAGACGGTCATCTGCCTGTCCACGGACAAGGCGGCCTACCCTGTCAACGCCATGGGCACCAGCAAGGCCATGATGGAGAAGGTGGTGGTGGCCAAGAGCCGCACCACGAAGAAAACGAAGATCTGCTGCACGCGCTACGGGAACGTGATGTGCAGCCGCGGATCGGTTATCCCGCTGTTTATTGATCAGATCAAAGCAGGAAATCCGATCACGATTACCAACCCGGCCATGACGCGGTTCCTGATGAATCTGGACGAGGCGGTCGAACTGGTACGGTTTGCCTTTGAACACGCAAACCCGGGCGATCTGTTTAT